>CAMYLH010000562.1 GCA_947259065.1 uncultured Desulfobacterales bacterium | reverse complement strand
GTTGTAATCGTCAACTAAAATAAAGAGGAAAACTCAATGAAGAGATCTCTGAAAAGCGTGCTCAGCTTTTTGTGCGCAGTCGCCATACTGGCGGGAGCGGGAGCGCAAGCGCAGGCTGCAACCGGGAAACCCAACATTCTCATGATCATGTCCGACGACGTCGGCATTACCAACCTCAGCGGTTACAGCCGGGGGATGGCGGGCTATCGCACACCCAATATCGACCGCATCGCCAACGAGGGCTTGCTCTTCACCGACTACTACGCGGAGCAGAGCTGCACCGCCGGTCGCTCAGCCTTCATCACGGGGCAGTCCCCGATCCGCACCGGGCTGACCAAAGTCGGTTTTCCCGGCGCCTCCATCGGCATACAAAAAGAGGATCCGACCCTGGCCGAGATGCTCAAGCCGCTCGGCTACGCCACCGGCCAGTTCGGCAAGAACCATCTCGGTGATCGCAACGAGTTCCTGCCGACCGTGCACGGCTTCGACGAGTTCTACGGCAACCTCTATCACCTGAACGCCGAGGAAGAGCCCGAGAACCCGGACTATCCGCAGGACCCGGCGTTCCGCGCCGAATTCGGACCCCGTGGCGTCCTGGACTGCAAGGCCACGGCCAGGCCGAGCGACTTCGAGGACCCCCGCTTTGGCCCCATGGGCAAGCAGCAATGCGAGGATACCGGGCCGCTCACCAAGAAACGCATGGAGACCGCGGACGAGGAGTTCGTCGGCCGCGCCATGGACTTCATCAAGACCAACACCAAAGCGGGCACACCCTGGTTCGCCTGGCTGTCGACCTCGCGCATGCACTTCTACACCCACCTGAAGGAGGAGAGCGAGGGCGTCACCGGACTGGGCATCTTCGCCGACGGCATGGTGGAGCATGACGGCCACGTCGGCCAGGTGCTGGACCTGCTCGACGAGCTGGGCATCGCCGACAACACCATTGTGCTCTATACCGCCGACAACGGCCCGCATTACAACGAGTGGCCGGACGGCGGCCTTTCGCCGTTCCGCGGCGAGAAGAACACCAACTGGGAGGGCGGCTACCGCGTGCCCATGTTCGCGCGCTGGCCGGCCAAGTTCAAGGCCGGGAGCGTGATCAACGACACCACCTCGGCGCTCGACTGGGTGCCGACGCTGATGGCCGCGGCCGGCAACCCGCAAATCAAGGAGCAACTGATGCAGGGCACCAGCCTCGGCGACAAGAAGCTCAAGGTCCATCTCGACGGCTACAACCTCCTGCCCAACCTGGCCGGGGAGTCGGGCAAGGACGCCGACTGGCCGCGGCGCGAGTTCCTCTACTGGAACGACGGCGGCCAGCTGGTCAGCCTGCGCTATGACGACTGGAAACTGGTCTTCATGGAGCAGCGCGAGCGCGGCTTCATGGTCTGGGCCGAGCCCTTCGTGCCGCTGCGTGTCCCGAAGATCTTCAACCTGCGCACCGACCCCTTCGAGCGCGCCGACACCGACTCCAACAACTACGAGCGGTGGTGGATCGAGCGTGTCTTCGCGCTGGTGCCGGCGCAGACCTTCGTGAAGGAGTACATCGATACCTTCAAGGAGTTTCCGCCGCGACAGAAGCCCGCCAAGTTCAACGTGGACGATGCGCTGTCGACGCTTAAATCGTCCGCAGGCGACTGACTGGCTGCGCGGCGCACCACCGTATAAGGTGCGCCGCATGGGGGTGTGCAATAGCGCGAATGGCAGATTTCTGCAGCCGAGCGATTTTTCTACAACAGGCGTCCCTGGTTCAATCAACAGCGGCTCAGGCGTGGTTTTTATGATTGTCACCAATGGCCCAGGCCAGCGCGTCCAGCAGCGCCTGGTCGTCGACAGGTTTGCGAAAGAATCCCGCGGCCCCGGCCCGTTTGGCCGCCGCGCGCGTTTCTTCGGTGCCCTGTGCTGATACGAAAATAACGGGTATATGCAGGCCGCGTTCTGCAAGCAGGCCGGGCATGGCCAGTCCACTGGTGCCCTGCATACGGATATCGGCGATAATGCACGCGTACTGTGGCAACATCGGCGCGCTCAACAATTCATCGACACTGGCAAAGCTTATCGCAGCCATGTCGGCAGACCGGAACAGCCTGACCAGCGCTTTGCGCACCGACGCATCATCGTCAAGAATGCAGATTAGCGGTTCTCCGTCTCCAGCCATATCCGCCATCGCCCTCCTCCTCAGAAGACTATCGCGAACAGCCGTCTTGCCCAATTGGACCAAAGGCGTAGTATTTGAGGGTGCCTGACACTTATTGCCGATCCGGGTGATTTGCAAGGGTGCCGGGCAGCAGCTTCGCGCCTGCGCACAGCTGCACCAGCTCGGCTGCCGAGCTGGTCTGCATTTTCTGCATGACGTGGGCACGATGCACCTTGACGGTTTTTTCGCTGATGCCCAACTGTACCGCGATCTGCTTGTTCATCGCACCTGTCATGACTTGCTGCATGACCTCCCGTTCCCGGCGCGTGAGCGCTGCAAGCCGCGCCTGCACGGACTTTGTCAGCGTGCGCTGACGCTGCATTTCGCTCTGTTTTATGATCGCCTTGTCAACTGCTTCGATTAGGGTGTATTCGTCCACCGGCTTGGTCAGAAAATCCACCGCCCCCAGTTTCATGGCCTGTACGCTGGTAGGGATGTCACCGTGCCCGGTCAGGAAAACGACGGCGGTCTCTGCACGAGCCGCGATGAGCCGGTGCTGCAATTCCAAGCCGTTTGTTCCCGGCATCTGTAGATCCAGAATCAGGCAGGCGGCCTGAATGTCCTGCGCCTGCGTCAGGTATTCATCGGCGCAGGTATAGGTCTCGGTTTCATAGCCATGGACACGCAGCAATCTGGCGAGACTCTTCCTGACCGAAGCATCGTCATCGACAATCACGACTCTGGCACTGGATTCAGACACTTCTCACCTATGCAGCACTTGTCGGCAGGGAAAATGATAACTCAGCACCGCC
>CAMYLH010000561.1 GCA_947259065.1 uncultured Desulfobacterales bacterium | reverse complement strand
ATTTTCAGATCCCCATGTTGATTATGATGGTGATGGATTTACGCGGAACCAGGGAGACTGCAATGACAAAGATCCAAATACTTATCCCGGTGCAGCTGAAGGAACATGCAGCGATGGAATCGATCAAGATTGCGATGGTATTGACCTACCATGTCCTTGCACTGATGTAGCTGAACGGGGATTTTTAAATGTTCTAAATATCAATTTGCTCTTCTCAGAGGTCCAGAATCGCGACGAGAGATTAGAAAATATTGCGGACTTCGCAGCTGACAATAATGTGGATGTGCTTTTGCTGCAGGAAGTGGTCAGCGGTGTTTTGGTGAAAACCGAAAACAGTGCTCAAGACCTGCGGGAGATTCTGCGCAAAAAACATAATATGGATTATAACATTCGGACTGCTTTTGAAATCGGTTTGCCCGGCTTGTTGGCTGTTGCCAATGCCGTTTTAAGCCGATGCGAAATTGAGTTTAGCCAAGTTACGCGTTTGCCACTAACATCCGAACTTGAATTTGTCGGTCAGGTCATCCCTATCAGGCGCAATGTTTTAATGGCCCGATTGAAAATCCCCGAACAAGGTAATATTAATATTTACGATACTCATTTGTGTGCTCGCTGTGATATTGGGGAACGCGAAGAACAGCTGGATGAGTTGCTGGAATTTGTGAATAGAATGGAAATGAATATGCCGGGAGACAATCCAAGCGTTTTAGGTGGTGATTTTAATAGTGATAGATTCGATAACGAAGGTGCGGAAAAGTTCTTATATGAAAAAATCATTACTGCAGGTTTTATCGACGCCTACGCTGAATTTGCAATCGCAAACTCAGGTGGGCAAGAAACGCTGGATACGCTTTGTGAAGATGAGGATAATGCTGATGAGCATTGCACCGTTGGCGTATCGGAACTTGATGGCCCCAACGCCAGGCGAATAGATTATATCTTCACACGACGGCCCTCTACTATCCGAGATGCGAAAGTGGTTTTTAATACGTTAGTAAATGATAGCGAACCCACAGTTTCAGATCATGCTGGCGTTTTTACCAGCGTAAATTTGCCTTAGGAGATGAAAAACGATAGCATTTGTTACATTTTTGAAAAAGACAGGGAATCCAAGCCAATTTTGCCTGAGTGGAAGCGTCTGCCATTTAAAAATAGGTTTCTTTGCAGTTCATAACCTGATGTATCTCTCCAACAAAGCTGAAATTATCAAAGGTTATAAAAATTTTTGATATCATCGGCTCCAGTTCGCAGTCCTCCGGTAATGCTTTCTGCTACTGGCATCGCAACAGCTATCTATCCCAAGTGTTGACGGTGTTATGAACAATGTGATACGCGAATCATATCATCATAAATTTCGACAATTATCGAATTAAAACTAAGGCAAGTTACCTTATAATTCGTCGAGGCTCAAATTACGATTAAAATTAGCAAATATCACAAATTTCTCTCAATGTTAGATACTCTATAAATCGAAACTTGAAGTAAGATTAGTCGCCCAAGGGCTTGCGGGCTTTGCGGCGCACCAGATAATGGTAAACGCTGATCGGACGGTCTCCGCTCCAAGAAAAATGCACGGGAAGGAGGAAGGAAAAATGATCAAGGTAAGCGTCTTTTATCCGAACAAAGAAGGGTGTAAGTTCGACATGGATTATTACTGTAATAATCACGGGCCCATGCTCCAGGAAAAGCTTGGGATGGCCCTCAAGGGAGTCGCTGTGGAACAAGGTCTTAGTGGCGCAGAGCCAGGATCCCAAGCAACCTATGTCGCCATGGGCCATCTATTATTCGATTCAGTGGAGGCGTTTCAGGGAGCCTTTGGGCCCCACGCCGAGGCGATCATGGGAGACATACCAAACTATACGGACGTCCAGCCCACGATCCAGATTAGCGAAGTGAAAATATAGTTTCGCAGGGGCCGTCCACCGCTGCCACCAGTGCAACAGATCTTAGCTACCGCACCTCCAGTGCCAGCTTAGAAAAAATTTCAAGAAGAGCATCTAATCAAAACCCCGGCATGCTGGTTGTGAAATAAAAGAGGATTTAGTCCTTACTCGCTATATACTAATATAAAAGCCGGCTATCTCAGACTTTGATTTTGTATAGATCCAACATAGCTGCAAAAATTAAAGGCCATCAAAAGCGCCTCGCTTGGTCCGATAAAAGATGTGGTAAGGACATCCCATCGGCGCCATCGGTGTTTCCATGATCTACGAAGTCACCACCCGGCTTCGGGGCGACGCTGAAAAGCGTCAGGTGAAAGACGCCCACTATGGCTTGATTAAAAACGGCGGCGGTGTCATTTTCGTTGAAGAATTCGCCTGTGGTGTCACCATTCTGGAGCGGCTGTAATATTTGTCTAAACAGATGATTGGGTTGAAGCCCTGAGAAATGGAATTAAAAAAATCGTCAAGGAGTTAAGATGGAAGGAATAATATGGACAACAATTTAAAACAGCGAGCATTTGCTTGGATTGACCGAAACCAGCAAAATCTCTCGGACTGGCACCAAATCATCTGGCACTTGGCCGAGCCTGCCTGGCGGGAGTACCAATCTTCAGCCTGGTACGTAGATAAATTGCGCGAGGAAGGATTTGAAGTCGAAGCCGGCAGTGGTGGTATGCCGACGGCCTTTATGGCGAGGTGGCGCAATGGCAACGGCCCAACCATCGGAGCATATGCCGAATATGATGCCGTACCGGGAAACTGTCAGGCGGCAACCACCAGACAAGCGCCCCGCAACGGATTGAGTCGGTTTGCACCCGGTCACACGGATCCGCATTCTGCCCTGGGAATGGGATCACTGGGCGGAATCCTGGCAGCCAAGCAGGTCATGCAAAATTATAATATCCAGGGGAACCTGAGCTATTTTGGCGAGCCGGCGGAAAAGGTCCAGGGCTCCAAACCGATTCACGCTCTGAAGGGGTACTACGATGGCCTTGACGCGATGATCAGCT
>CAMYLH010000560.1 GCA_947259065.1 uncultured Desulfobacterales bacterium | reverse complement strand
GACTGGTCGTTTCTCAGGCCAAGGACTGGGCTGAACCCTGAACCTCTGAACCACTAAACCTTTGAACCGGAGTACTACAACAATGTCCCAAAACGAAGCAATTTCCTATGAAGGCATCGAACAGATTTCTCTGGACGCCTTTGTCAGGCCTTCATACCTGAACTATGCCATGTACGTTATCATGGATCGGGCCCTGCCGTTTATCGGCGATGGTTTCAAACCCGTTCAGCGCCGGATTGTCTATGCGATGAGCGAACTTGGCCTGCGCGCAACTACGAAGCATAAAAAATCGGCTCGCACCGTCGGTGACGTGTTGGGCAAATACCACCCCCACGGCGACGCTGCCTGCTACGAAGCGATGGTGCTGATGGCCCAGGATTTTTCTTATCGCTATCCGCTCATCGACGGTCAGGGTAACTGGGGATCGAACGCCTCGCCCAAAGAATTTGCTGCCATGCGATATACCGAAGCCCGGCTGTCAGCTTATGCAGATGTTTTTCTCGGAGAGCTTTCGATGGGTACCGTTGATTGGGCTCCTAACTTTGACGGCACTCTCAGCGAGCCGCGCATGCTTCCCGCCAGACTGCCAAATGTCATTCTAAACGGCGCCACCGGCATTGCCGTCGGTATGGCAACCGATATCCCGCCCCACAACCTCAATGAAATCATTCAAGCCTGTATCCACTTGATTGATAACCCCAAGGCTACCATCGAGGATGTTTGTCAGATCATACAGGGCCCCGATTTTCCGACCGGAGGGGAAATAATTACGTCCAGACAAGAAATTATAAATATTTACCGATCCGGACAGGGTATGATTCGGATGAGGGCAACCTATGAATACGAAAATGGAGACATCGTTATCACTGCGCTTCCCTATCAGGTTTCGCCGGCCAAGGTGATCGAGCAAGTGGCGTTGCAGATGAGAGAAAAAAAATTCTCCATGATCTCCGACATACGTGACTTGTCGGACCAGGAAGAACCGACACGTCTTGTGATTGTACCACGCTCCAATCGCGTGGACAAAGATGCGCTCATCAGCCACCTGTTTGCAACCACCGAACTTGAAAAAAGCTACAAAGTCAACATGACCGTCATCGGGCTGAACCGCAAGCCGCAAACCCTTGGGCTGTTGCAGATATTAAAACAATGGCTTAAATTTCGCAGGCAAACGGTGATCCGCCGGCTGGAATTTCGTCTAAACAAAATCATAGAACGTCTGCACCTCCTCGACGGGCTTCTGGTCGCCTACTTGAACCTTGACGAGGTTATCCGAATTATTCGCGAGACTGACAAACCCAAACCGGTTTTAATGCAAAAATTTGGCCTGACCGATGTCCAGGCTGAAGCGGTTTTGCAGATACGGCTGCGACAGTTGGCGAAGCTTGAAGAAATTAAAATTAAAACCGAGAAACAGGACCTGGAAAAAGAAAGAGATTGGATCGAAAAAACGCTGGGGTCGAACCAGCGCCTGAAAACGCTGATAAAAACCGAGCTCAAAGATGATGCCCAAAAATACGGCGACGAGCGCAAAACCCTGATCATCGAACGCCGGGAAGCCCAGGCAATTAAGGAAGTCGAGCTTACGGCGGTCGAACCCGTTACCGTGGTGCTCTCCAGCGGTGGATGGGTGCGTTCAGCCAAGGGGCACGAAGTGGATCCCATCCATCTCAACTATAAATCGGGAGATGAATTTTTAAGTGCCGCCCGCGGCAAAACCATTCAGCCGGCAATATTTTTTGATACCGGCGGAAGGTCATATTCGTTGCCGGCCCACACTCTGGCATCGGCTCGGGGGCATGGCGAACCGCTGACGGGCAAGCTGACACCCTCGAACGGAGCCAGGTTTCTATCGGTTGTGATGGGGTTGCCGGATCAGAAGGTGCTGCTCGCCAGTGATGCAGGCTATGGCTTTATTACGGATATTTCCAATATGGTGACCAAAAACACCAAGGGCAAAGCCATGCTCACAGTTCCCAAGGAGTGCCAACCGCTGCCGCCCATATATGTCGGCAATTACGAGACCGATTTTTTGGCCGCAATTACGACGCAAGGGCACATGCTGGTTATCCCGGTCAAGGCTCTGCCGGAGCTTGCCAGGGGAAAAGGCAACAAGATCATTCAAATCCCGCCCGCAAGGCTGAAAAAACGCGAAGAGTATCTAAAATTGTTGGAAATTATACCTGAAGGTACTACGATAAAAATCCACGCCGGCAAACAATCCGTCCGTTTCACGCCGGGAAATATTTCTAACTTCATCGGCGAACGCGGGCGTCGCGGCAAAAAACTGCCGCGCGGTTATCGCAATGCGGATCGGATTGAAATTATTCAGCCGGATAATAACGACGATTCGTGAAAAAATTCTACAGGTAACCTGGCTTACCCCCTTCCGGGAATTATTACATTGCCTTTCGCAAGGCTGAAAAAAGCCGCTCGATATCTTCTTCCGTAGTATATAAATGCGGTGCAATTCGGATTGACTCACCTCTGACACTAACGAATATTTTTTCCTGTGCCAGCAAATTGGGCAGTTCCTTACGGAATCCACCGGGTTTTAAAACACCGATCAGATGGGGTGCGCGGGCGTGCTTTGGCGCAACCACAAGCCCGATTTCCTCTGCACGGTCGGCAATGGCATCGGTTTTAGCCTGCAACGTTTCGGCAATATTTTCAACTCCCCAGTCCAGTATTTGTCGCAATGCAGCGGCCGCAATCGGTGAAAGAATGAAGTTGCTGCTCTCCCCCATATCAAATCGTCTGGCGCCATTCTGGTAACTATCCCGGTAGTCGACAAGACGGGAAAAATCCTCGGAATCCGCCCGGTTCATCCAGTTTTCTTCAAGGGCCTTGCCGTTATGCCATTTGGGATCCACGTAACAAAACCCAAAACTGTAAGGCCCCAGCAGCCATTTGTGCGCTCCGGCTACCAGAAAATCCGGCTGCACCCGTTTTAT
>CAMYLH010000559.1 GCA_947259065.1 uncultured Desulfobacterales bacterium | reverse complement strand
CTGCCGGGATGCCGCCTGCCATGTTGTCGGAAGCACCTACCGAAAAAGAGGACATCAATTTCTTAACTTCGCCTTGGCAGAGCGGGCATTTCATTTGGACATTGTGGGTTGCCACCATTCGGTTAATTTTGTAGTCGCAGTGTTCGCAATTATATTCGTATAAAGGCATAATTTTCCTCCAATATTCGAGATTTGTATTCAAAACATAAGATCCCATCCACACGTCCGCAAGGGGCTGGGCTTTTTCCGTTAAATCGACATCAGCACATCGAAACTCTGGCCACCTTCATTAAAGCCCCAAAGTAGGTTGCGTTTTTTGTAGTTACCTTTTGCAGATACGATTAGTTCGAATGAAATAATTTCACCACGAAAAGCACGAAATACACCAAAAATTACAAATCTTATTCTACATATATTTCGCGTGTTTCGTGTATTTCGTGGTTAAAAAACAAAACTGTGAACTGGCAAGTGAAGGACGCAGAAATTTTCATTAAAATTTTTAAAGGTCCAATTCTTTCTCAATAAATCTAAAAAGTTGTCGATATTATTAGGAGGTGCAGCAGACACGGAAAAATACTTTTCCATGATGAAATAAATGGTGCTGGGGACAATATAATGAAACATCAGTGGGTTATGCAAACTCATAAGCAGATTAAATTTACTGGGATGAAAAGCCAGTCAGGTATGGCCACCGCACTGTTAGTTGCCATCGTCGCAATGGTTGTGATCTTTGTCGCGGCGGGTGTTTATGCGGTTAAAAATCGTCAAATTTGGATAGCACATGGCATCACCGCCGCAATGAACGCTGTTATCAACAATTCCGGAATACCCTCTCAGGAAAAGTCACAAGTGACTGAAATAATTTATCAAATAAATCAAGAGTACCTGGCCGGCGAAATCTCTACAGCGGAGCTCGGTCTGATCTTTGAGGGCATGGCAAAATGCCCGGCGCTGACCATCGGGCTCGTCACTCAATTTGAGCAAAGCTATGTCACGCCCTCGGGTTTAAGCAGCGCTGAAAAGATAGAGGCTGATATCGATCTGAACCGTTTGGCAAGGGGACTTTCCAATGGTCAAATAAACTGGCAAATTACCGAAACAATCCTAACCGGAATCAGCGAACGCGGCGAGGACGGCCATCATCACCTCAAGGCGCCCGCTGAAGTTTCGGATGAAGAAATCCGAGCGGTACTTGTTGCTGTTAAAAATGCAGCCGATCAAGCCGATATTTCAGTAATTAAGGTTGAGATTGATATCTCGGATGAGTTTAAGAAGTCCGTAGAATCGGCGCTTGGACGTTCACTTTCTTAGTGTTTCAAATCGCAAATATAGTTAGCTAAGCGAATCTCTCAATTCAGTAGTAATCAATGGAGAATCAAATGAACAATGACTTAACATTCGGCTTTCATCCTGGCACGAAATTGAATTACAGAACCACCGCAATTATTTTATCCTTAAGCGTATCAATTCTTTTCGGGTGTTCTCATACCGAAAAAGTGCTGGTAGCGCCGAGAATAGATCTCAAAGCCTATCGAACCATTGGCGTCATCGATTTCTCCATCAGCGCTGATAGTGATTTACGGGAATACGTCACCCAACACTATATTCAGACCGTCCAATCGGCGCAGCCGGGCGTGCGGATTCTGGAGCTGGGGACCAAGAAGCACGTATTGAAAACTGTCAGCCGCAAACAGCTTGACTTGGCGGCCATTAAATCCATCGGCAGTTCCTATCATGTCGACGCGTTAATATCCGGTCATTTTAGCGCCTCAGAGCCAAAGCCGAATGTTCGGCTGTCTTCGACATGGCAGTCGATGCAGGCAGGCGCGATTATTGAGGCATCACTCATTTCAAAACTCTGGGAAACCGACAGTGGTGTCACCCTGTGGTCTAACTCGACCTTGCGCAAAGAACCGGTGGCAAGCTTAAAGGCGGACACAAGCGGCAACATCGAATTTGGCGCCTCGGATCCCAAAGAGACATACGGCAATCTCGTCCCTCAGCTTGTGTATGCAAACACCACCGATTTCAGATCTTATTATGTTACCCGCAAGGTTAAGTAAGCCCTAATGTTGCAACACTGGGGTAATCAGATCAGCAAGCGTATTATACTGAGGAAAAACAAAACCGTATGCAATGTCCAAAGTGCAGCTTCATATATTCCCATGGGACTACGGAATGCCAGCGATGCGGAATCATCTTTCAAAAATATCACAATTGCCAGGATGAAAAACCTGCCACTGCCGCTTTGCCTGAAATCCAGACAGAAACAGCAACCGGCATTGGGGAGTTTCTCGCCGAGTTGTTCTGCTATGTCAAACCGGAGATCAACCCGCTGATCTTTGCCGGCCGGATGCTGTTTTTTTTAGTAATTTTTATTTGGGGGCTAAAATTTATCTTCACCCCTTTGGATTCAAACTACACCATGCAATCCTTTTGGCATCTCGTCAATCTTCCCTTTCATGAAGCCGGGCACATCTTTTTCCGACCTTTCGGCCGAGTGATGACTTCCCTCGGCGGAAGTCTTGCACAGCTGTTAATGCCTGTGGTGTGTCTGGCGGTTTTTTTAATAAAAACCAGGGACACATTTGCGGCCTCATTTGCCCTGTGGTGGACGGGAGAGAATTTTATGGATCTTGCACCCTATATCAATGATGCCCGATCACTGACACTGCCGCTGCTCGGCGGTAATACCGGAAGGACGTCCCCCTATGGTTTCCATGACTGGGAATTTATCCTCAAAGAAACAGGGCTTATTCGCTACGACCATATCCTGGCCAATATGTCACATATGATCGGCACCGTAGTAATGATCTGCGCGATGGTTTGGGGAGGGTATCTCCTATTTAAACAATACAAGAACCTTGACCTTAAAAATGATACCTGAATCTTGAATAAAAATATAAGGTCGATGGTGACCTGCCACTAATGCTTCAACTATTCCAAAAGGTAAA
>CAMYLH010000558.1 GCA_947259065.1 uncultured Desulfobacterales bacterium | reverse complement strand
TTCGGCACTACGAATTGGTGGCTCATGATCTGGCCCGTTATGGAACCACGGCATGCATACTTGACATCGGCACTGGACCAGGACAGCTCCTTTTGGCTATGCGAAAGGCACTTCCCGAGGCAAAGCTGGTCGGTATTGACATTTCACCTTCTATGGTTGAGCAAGCTCAGCGGAATTTGGGGAAAATCAAGCAGGATAACCGAATCGATGTGCGGGTTGCTGACGCGAATGCCCTGCCGTTCGCAGATGGTACATTCAGTTGCGTTGTCTCAACAGGATCTTTTCATCATTGGAAGGATCCAATCCGCGCATTGTCCGAAACGCATAGGGTTCTCAAGGTTGACGGACATGCCCTGATTTACGATCTAGTGCGCGACATGCCAAAAGCATTATGCGAGGATATTCGTGCCCGATTCGGAGGTTTCCGTCTTGCACTTTTATGGCTGCATTCGTTCGAGGAGCCTTTTCTGAATGACGAGGAAATGGTAGCATTGGGAAGGAGGACAGACTTCGTGGTTGAAGGGACAAGGTTTACAGGCGCGCTCTGCTGTCTTGTATTGAAAAAAGCTGCTGTTTCAGCAAAGGATCATGGCGAGAAAAACAATCTCTTTCAGCGGAGCGCAAAAAGCCGCGCCCGTTGAAGAGTACGTTTGGCCGCTATAGTCACGCTTGACGTTAATCACGACGTGCGTTATTATGTAGAATATGATCAGATCATTCAAATGTGAATACACTGAGGCGATATCAAACGGCCATCGTGTCAGAAAATTTGTGAACATTGCTAAGGTTGCACGGCGCAAACTTAGACAGCTCGAAATCGCAAATCGGCTTAATGATTTGAGGGTTCCACCCGGCAATCATCTTGAAGCACTCAGAGGTAATCGTTCTGGTCGATATAGCATCCGCATAAACGATCAGTGGCGGGTCTGCTTTCGTTGGACGGATGCAGGTGCAGAAAATGTGGAAATCGTAGATTACCACTGAGGAGAGTCCATTATGAAAAAGCTCGAACCCATTACTCCAGGTGAGATCCTGTTAGAGGAGTTCCTAAAACCTATGGGACTTAGCCAATATCGCTTGGCTAAGGAAATCGGTGTTCCCGCCCAGCGTATCAGTGAGATCGTTTTAAATAAACGTTCAATAACAGCGGATACCGACTTGCGATTGTGCCGATTCTTTGGTTTATCTAATGGCTATTGGTTGCGCGCTCAGGCTGCCTACGATACGGAAGTCGCCGAGCGCACTCTTGGCCCATCACTGAATAAGATCAAGCCTTGGTCTGATCATATGGCCCAAAGAAACGGTTGAGCGGGATTGGGCTAATATCGCGACCTTTTGAAAAGCCATACAGATATGGAAATAGACCTCTGTATCCCAATTCTGAGAGAAATCCGCCCAAATCCTCACCTCATCGTTGGGCGGACAGATGCTATGACGAGAAAGGCAGTATTGGGTGCCTGGTGGGAAGGGACAGACATATGACAAAGGCGGAGGAATGATTTTCGAAAGGCTACGATTGTCGATGAGATCAATGCTGCTTCACTGCGTGTGCTTGACAATTTAGGCTTCACCAGGTTCTCGGCTCAGAAAGGCCACTTCGGGAACATGTTTCTGATGCGGCTGGAAGGCTAGGTGTCATTGATCCATGCCGACTATAGGCGATGTTGACGGGGGCAGCAGGGGTATCAGGACCGCCCTTGAAACCTGCTTGAACGGCCCTTCAAGCGGGATGGAGCTGACAGGAAAAGCAAAGCGGTTTACCTAAATTTTTTTGGTATTCAAGGTAAGGGGGCCTGCAGCGCATCCCAAAACGAACTCCAAATGAATTAACGGAAATAAATATGAATCTCAACATACCTGAAAAAGATTGGAAGAAACTCCGAGCTTTAAAAGAAACGGCGATCAATATCGCCTGCGAAAGAATATTTTACAAAATCAATATGCTGATCGAGTCGCGGGGATCTGAAAGCCACAAATACTACTTGAAGCTTTGGAAGGTGATGAAGGCAGAGGACAAACATATAGCGTTAATGTTTGATGACCTGAAAAGGAGCACCGCAATTTTTAAACTATCAATGTGGAAAAGAAATGGGATTCTCTCTGATGATGATTTTGAAGAATTTACTGAAGAAACACAACAACGAATTGATTCAATCTGTAATATCGAGCGCTAATCAGGCACTGAACTCAGGCGACTTTCTTGAGAGCGATCAGATAGTTCAATTGGGTTATCCTCCTAATCGTATATATATCTTGACGACCTTAAAAGATTTTAAATTTGAGGATTGTTACAAAGCAAAAGTTGAAGTCAAAATTCAAGACTAATCGGAAGGGGAATTATGTTCAGCTTACCTAACCTGTCCATATTTCTATTGGCGGCCTTGATCCTTCTACTAACGCCCGGCCCGGCCGTGCTTTATATTGTGGCGCGCAGTTTGGATCAGGGTCGGTTGGCTGGATTTGTTTCAGTTCTCAGTATCGAGGTCGGCAACTTCGTGCATGTATTGGCAGCTACTTTGGGATTGTCTGCCATACTCTTTTCGTCAGCACTGGCTTTCTCTATTGTCAAATATCTGGGTGCCGCCTATCTCATTTATCTGGGAGTGCGCCGACTTCTTGCACGCGAGACAGCCCATCAGGAGGCGACTTTCCAGCGTCAGAGTCTGAGACGTATTTTTCGCCAAGGCGTGCTGGTGGCCATACTCAACCCGAAGACGGCCTTATTCTTTTTTGCTTTCTTGCCACAGTTTGTCGATTCGTCAAAGAGCTCATTTACTCTACAGCTTTTGACCCTCGGATGTCTGTTCGTACTCATGGCGATTGTCACAGACAGGTTGGACATTGGCTCAAAGGCACTCGCTCGTTTCTGCGGGTTGAACGGTATTTGGTCGGGACCGTCTATATTGGATTAGGAGTAATGGCCGCATTTGCGGACACAAAACATCATTGAAGAGCAGCAGCGTTGCGCTTAACATCGACGGTCAGTCCGACTCGTTTCGCTCGCGGCTGATGCCGGCATTAACCCTTGTTATTATGATGGAGGGTTTTGATGGATTTCTTAGATCCAACCAAACCAATTGCATCGTGCGAATCTGAGACATGTGACGACTGCTCCGTGAGCAATGCCCTGCATTGCCATTTTGCGCGTAGAGATTTGATACACTTTTTCCTGATTGCTTTTCCTCCCTTTCTAATAGGGGGGGCCGGAATATACCATTTTGGTGGATGGATGTTGATACCATGGCTGATTATGATAATCGGATATTTTGGATTTGTTGAAATCCGCGTGATGTGTTCCCATTGTCCTCATTATGCTGAAGAAGGAAAATCATTGAAATGTTGGGCAAACTACGGTGCGCCCAAATTCTGGAAATATCGACCCGGCCCAATGACATTATTTGAAAAGGCAATATTTCTTGGTGGGATTGCCCTTGTCTGGGGATACCCCTTCGTCTTGCTGATTGCCGACCTTCAACTGTTTTTACTAGTTGTCTATTCTCTGACAGTCGCAGGTTTCTTTATGACCTTGATAACGTTTCTTTGTTCCCACTGCATGAATTTCGCATGCCCGCTGAATACGGTTAAAAGTGAAATTCGTAGAGGTTTCTTTGAGCGAAATCCAGGGATTGCAAGAGCCTGGACTATTGATGCGAAGCAATAAGAACCATGAGGCCCACCGAACAAGGAGAGGCTAACAAGCCGTCGGGGGCAACTCCCTAGACCGCACCAAAGCGGCGCCTTTCCCGGAGCGCCTCACAGGCGGCATTATATGCTTTAGAAATTAAGATATGAAAATTTAGAAATTAAGATATGAAAATTAAAATATTCACAACGGGTGGTACTATCGACAAGATTTACTTCGACCAGAAATCAGAATATCAGGTTGGAGATCCACAAGCGAAGGGCGTGTTGGAGCGGGCTAATGTTGTTCTGGACTACGAGGTTGAATCTATTGTTAGGAAAGACAGCCTCGATTTCACAGATGAAGACCGTGAGATGATAAGGCAACAAGTGGAGTCCACTCCATCGGAAAGAGTTGTTGTCACTCACGGCACTGATACAATGATTGATACCGCAAAGGTACTTAAGAATATTTCAGGTAAAACGATCGTGATGACCGGCTCAATGTATCCCGCCCAATTCAGAGATAGCGACGCGGTGTTTAATATAGGATGTGCCGTCACTGCGGTTCAGATTCTCGAACCCGGCGTCTATATAGTAATGAATGGTTGCATTTTCAAACCGCACCTCGTCCGAAAGAATGTAGAATTGAATAGATTTGAAGAGAAAATAATATAATAACAAAATTCAGCTGACACAAAAAGCTGGCGGAATATTATAACTGATCATTAGCAAGTGTCCTGATCTATTACTTCAGGAAGTCTTAATGCATATAGGACCAATTTTGTTTTAAGTCCTAAAAAATCGCCGAACAATGGCATGAAGATGAGCGGGCTATATCCTGCAGTTCAGAAGGATCATGGTTGATTCCAGCTGAGGTGCCTTTTACATTTTCTGGGGTTTTAATCGCCCACCTCTTATGCCCGGCGTTCGCCTAATACCGTTATTTAAAAGGGGACCAAAATGGAACGTATTCATTTATTAGCAGCGGAAATATTCAGATATAGTTATGCGAATTATGAGGATCATCTCGGTATCAACGAGAGATTTGATGCGCTGATGCCGCGCGATGCCGAAATGCTTGAAACCGCTCTCAAAGAAAAGTGGCCAGTTGATAAAGTGGCACGAAAGCTTGACGTTTCGGCCGAAGTTGCCCGCAAGTTTTTAATTGCAGCAAAGGAGGCTTTGGAGGTAGTTGACGCAGAAAATCCTGCGGAATCTTTTCGGAATGCCGTGCGTCAAAGCATTAAACTTGCACTGGAAGACGGCATTGATACTACAGAAGCTATTGAAAACCTCGTTATACAGATATGCTACAGAGCATCAGATTTTGGACTATTGCTTGATAAAAAAGGGCACCATCTGTCACAATATTCACGCCATCTTAGAAAAGAACCAGATATAAAATATTACGAAGAGTACTTTGAAGAGCCATTTGAAAAATAATCTCAGAGACTTAGCATGGTCTGTTTTTAAGGTGTGGTAGCGTGGGGTCGGGCCAAGCTAACAAAATAAAATTATGCATGTTCAGAAAACAATTAAAGCCGGCGCTGAAATACTTCCCTATGAAAAGGTATGCGAGATGATTGATCAGGCCAGGGTAGTTGGAATTTCGAAATTTTATGCAACTGCTGCCCGTGCTGTTGCGGCTTCCTGACTGCCTTAACCGAAGTCGGTAATCCAAAAGATTTTTCTAGTTTAAACCCCCGCTGCCCTTGACTTCGGCGTTATGCTTGGAATGGAACAATAAAATGAGTAATTTAGAACATTATTTTTTACGGTTATCGTTATTCAGTGTCATTTTCATCGTACTATTTGGCTGCAATGATGATGATTATTCGAATAGAT
>CAMYLH010000557.1:2981-4015 GCA_947259065.1 uncultured Desulfobacterales bacterium | reverse complement strand
TTGGTCGTTCGAATATCCGCTGGAGACGATTACTGCTGCGGTTGGGTCCAAAGATAGTATTTTAGAGACCGCATTCATCGCCTTTGTGGATGATATCTTTTAGGTACTTTTCCAAAATTATATAGATTTCTCCCACCCTTGCCCGAAATCCGCCAGCGGCCTGATTTCCTCAATTTTAAAAGTCACGGCGGCATGCATCATTTTGGCAGCACCCTCACCCGCCACTTTGGCGATTCCTGCTTTGAGGTCATCCAGCTTTGCTCCGGAGGTTTGGCACTCAGTCATTTTGACGTACATCCGGACACCCTTCCAATCCATAATGCTCTCACCCGGATCCATGACCATAAAGACGGCATTCGGGTTTTGCTGTAGATTGGCAAATGTCCGATTATTTCCCAAACCCATAAAAATTGTTTTTTCATCCACCATCCTGGGGGATCCAAAATATGCCGAATTGACCTTGCCGGTTTTATCAGCCGTACTAAGCGTGCCGAGACGGGGTTGTTTGTTAAAGTATTTTATTAACATTTCGAACATAAGTAACCTCCAATTTTATTTAAATCATTTCAAAAAAACTATTGTAAAAAATCCCGGATGAACGAATTGACCAATTCAGGTTGCTCGTGGATTACCCAATGGCTACCGTCCGGAATTCTCTTGATGGTCAAATCAGCCACGAATTCTCCGAGGCCTACCAGGTTGCCGGTCAGCAGCGCCTGATCCTTCTCCCCCCAGATGACCAGGGTGGGGATTTTAACTTCTAACATTTCGTGGGGCAGATTCATAATCTTTTTGATTTGTTCCTCATCATTTTTTGAAGTCGGCGGGTATAGGGGCGAAGCCCGGTAATAATTAAGGCCCCCGGTCAGGGCCCGCGGGCGTGACCAGGCTTCGATATACCTCAACCGGTCCTCCTCCGTCATTTCCCACTTGCTGCCGAATTGAGAAAGTGCCGCCATAAGCCCGGCATGGTTGTTTTTCGATAAGATCCCTTCCGCTTCGGGCGTACGGAACATCAGCATATACCGGCTGGC
>CAMYLH010000557.1:0-2958 GCA_947259065.1 uncultured Desulfobacterales bacterium | reverse complement strand
GCATTGACGATAATCAGCTTCTCCAGCCAGTCCGGATAGCGCATGGCAAAAGACCAGGCCACCGCCCCACCCCAATCATGGGCGATCATGATAAATTTCTCATGGCCCAGATATTCGGCCAGAGCTCGCAGGTCTTCGATCAGCTCTTTGATATGATACTTATCGACATCCACCGGTTTTGACGACAGGTTATATCCCCGCATATCCGGGGCTACCGCCTGATAATCCTTGCCGATGTCGGCCAGTTGATTCTCCCATTCACCCCAGAATTCCGGAAATCCGTGGACAAACATCACCAGTTTTCCGGCCCCGACACTGACATAATGCAGCCGGATGCCGTTGACGGCGGCGTATTGATTCTGAAAATCGGACATCATTGATCACCAAATAAAAGTATTTTACGGTTGGTCTAAAAAAGTAATGTAAATGCATTCCTGATTGGTTCTAAGGCTTTATCTTTTACTTACAGCCCTTGTCCACCATGCCGCCAGCACCCCGGATATGAAACCAAACAGATGACCCGTCCAGCTGATACCCGGCACATAGGTGAACAAAGATTGCAGCACACCGCCATATAGCAAAAATATCACCAGGGAGAGGATCAGCGCTTTCCAATCCCGGCGAAATAAACCCAAACCCATCAAGAAACCGATCAGGCCGAAAATGACGCCGCTGGCACCGACATGGATGGCATCCCCATTACCCGCCAGCCAGACCAGCCCGCCGCCTACCAGAACAATGATCCAGAGCACCCTGAACGTCAGTTTGCGGCTGAATGACAACGATACGGTCAGTAAAACGAAAAGTATTCCTGAATTGGCTATCAGATGGCGTAGATCAACGTGCAAAAACGGTGTCAAGACGATACCTGCCAAACGGTCGAGTCGTTGCGGCTGAAGCCCGTAAAGCCGCAAATCCATCGGCAGCAGAAGATTGATGAAATATACCAGCCAGAGGATGGCTACGGCCGCCAGTGCGGTTTGTAGATTTTGACGTATTTTCATACCGCCCGGTCAGAGTGAAAGCGGTTGTTCAGCGCCTCTTCGTATTTCCATAAATCGCTAAAAAGCCTGCGCTGATCACCTGCGCCGCCATTTATCGCGGTAGCTTGGCGGATCAGGGATAGGCTTTTCCGGTTCCTCCGCTCTCTCTGCGATAAAGGCACTTTCGTCACCATTTTTGATTTTGATTCTACCCGAAAGACGCCCATTCTTTCGCAGTTTCACGCTCCCGGTTCCGCTGACATTGTCGTACTCCCAAGCCCCTTTCCATGTAAACGAAACACCAGTCTTCGCGACCTTACAGTCCACGTAAGCAAGAAGAACGAACATCCTCAGTCGATCGTCATCTCCCGTAATCGAAATCAGTGCCTTCCCGATAATGTCAATATCATCGTTATCCCACTGCGACGTCTCTATAATTCGCCACCAACCATAGTACTCGAAAGGAATGTCTCTGTCTATCATCGGACGATCTTACTCCTTACCTTCCCGTCAAGTTCCTCGACGGCCTGTTTGACTTTACGAGCCGCTTGATCTTGGTCCAGCCCGGAAATGTCAACCTGCAGGTTGGCCCGCTGGTAACTCGTGCGGAAATAGGTGATGTCTTTCTTAATCTTTTTCAGATACAATTTCTTCTCGTTGGGGGTCAGCTCCTTATCGATCGGGCGGGAGTCTATATCGTAGAACGTGATCCTTTCCAGGATGTTCTCCGGCTTGTCGGTAACCACTGCAGTGATTCCATTGGCTTTCTTTATTGCCCGCAGGTATCCTCCCATCAGGCCGCTGGGCGGTAAGGCTATCACACAGTCCCGGCTCTCTGGACGGTTCAGCAAATGCACCAGAGCCTTCGCGGCTTCGTTGCGGAAAGAGTGAATCGTAAGGAATCTGTTCTGGAGGCGCTCAATGCTGGTCTCGAAGAAGCTCTCGATCTCGTTATCCAGATCGAAAAACTTGACGCCCAGAAGCTCCCCCATTTTTTGGCCGATCGTCGTTTTTCCGACACAACCAACGCCTGTCAAAAATATGCGCATTTGTATACCTTGTACGTGGTCTTCTTCTTGTACGAACGCTACGGTTCACCGGCGGCGGGGGAGAGCCGGTATGCATAAAAAGCCACTTATGCTCATTTATGGCTTCCATGTTTCGAGGAGGCGCCTTTCAAGCATTGCTCTCGCTAGTTTGGTTTTCGAAACCCCAACACCCATGCCTGCCCGCCTCATTTCAGAAAAGGTTTTCCTATTAAACATTGATTACCTCACTATGTTTCAAGAGTGCTATGTTCTATTGGCCGAACAGTGTTGATAGATGGAAAATTTTCCATATTGTGAAGACCACCGAAATATATACTCATTTCATGGAGAAGGACATCCTTGCAGTGAATGGTCCCCTGGAAACCCTGGAATTACCTCTCATACTAAAGTACAAAGATCACTGTCAATAAAAACCCTAAGCTCTAAGTTTTGCCTTTCAACCACTCATTTGATGGTGGTGGTTCCATTACCGGCGGGTCCTGACCATCTCGAAACCAACCAGCCATTGTCATGTGGAGATTTTGATAACTTTTAAAATCATGGATATGATGTAGCATCTCGTTAAATGGTTTTGGCTGATTGATATTCTCGCGCCAAGCTTGTTTTTCAACTGTACCAATTATGAGGTAATCATTGCCAATAACCTCAGCATTGATCTCCAAAAACGTTTCGGTTAAGTGATGTTCAATTTCATGTTTGTGACCAATTAGCATGTCACAATGCTTGCAGTACCGGTTTGTATAATTCAGTGCTATAAGATTCTGGGGGGCGACGTGGATAAATAGAGGCAGTGTGCGTTGACCTGTCTTATTCTGGCAATCTGGACATCTGGAAAATCGCAGTTCAGGATATGGATTTAGCGAAAAATTATACTTTGGCGGCAAGTTGCCAAACTGTTTTATTACATTATTTTTATCATTTTCATC
>CAMYLH010000556.1 GCA_947259065.1 uncultured Desulfobacterales bacterium | reverse complement strand
AAGCTGGACGAATCGGAACCCACTATGTTCTGCTTTAAGGAGGTAACGTGAAGGATCCGTTGTTTGAACCCATCATAATTAATCAACTGGAATTGAAAAACCGAATTTACATGCCGGCCATGCACATGAACATGGCCGTAAACTTTGAGGTCACCAATCAGTTGATCGACTTTTACGCCGAGAGGGCCCGGGGAGGTGTGGCTATCATCACGGTCGGATATGCCACCGTCGATGAGTATTCCGGCAATACAACCAACATCGGTGCCCACAAAGATGAATTCATACCCGGTCTCAAACGCCTGGCTCGAGCTATTCAAGAAAACGGTGCGCGTGCCCTCGTCCAGATCAACCATGCCGGCCGCTATAATTTTTCCTTTTTTCTGGACGGCAAACAGGCGGTCGCACCTTCGGCCGTGCCTTCCCGCATGACCCGGGAAACGCCGCGGGAGCTGACAATCGATGAAATCAAGGAAATTGTTAACCGTTTTGCCCAGGCAGCCTCGCGGGTGAAGCAGGCCGGTTATGACGGCGTTGAAGTGCTCAGCGGCACAGGCTATCTCATCAGCGAGTTCCTATCTCCTTTCACCAACCAAAGAGAAGATGACTACGGCGGCTCATTTGAAAATCGGATGCGCTTCGGCCTGGAGGTTATGCAGGGCATCCACAAAGAAGTCGGCGATGATTATCCCATAATTGTGCGCATGAACGGCAATGATTTCATGCCCGGCGGCAACGGGCGCAAGGATTTGCAGGAATATGCCCGGCGACTGGTTGAAGTCGGTGTCGATGCCCTCAACATTAACGTGGGATGGCATGAGGCCAGAGTACCTCAAATCGTGACATCGGTCCCCCGGGGGGTGTTCGGCTATCTGGCAAAAGGCATCAAGGAATTGGTGGATGTTCCGGTCATTTCCGGTCACCGCATCAATGATCCGGCCACAGCGCGCGAGATGATCGGTGATGGTTTGTGCGACATGGTGGCCATGGGCCGTTCCCTGATTGCCGATCCTTTCCTGCCGCAAAAAGCCGAAAGAGGGCATGAAAAAGAAATTGTCCACTGCATTGCCTGTGCCCAGGGCTGTTTCGACAACCTTTTCAAGTTAAAAGCCGTCGAATGCCTCTGCAACCCGAAAGCCGGTCGCGAGAAAGAAACAGCCGTTGAAAAAACGAAGGCACCCAAAAAAGTGATGGTGATCGGCGGCGGAGCAGCCGGCATGAGTGCGGCGCTTTCAGCCTGGGAAAAAGGCCATCGGGTTACTCTCTACGAAAAAGACAACCGCCTGGGCGGCCAGCTGTATCTGGCATCCGCCCCGCCGGGTCGGGAGGAATTTGCCGAACTGGCAAAAGATTTAGCACACCAGGTGGCCTTAAGCGCCATAAACGTGGTTTTGAACCAAAGCGTTGATGAAGCGCTGATCGACCATGAAAAACCGGAGGCCGTCATTTTGACAACCGGCGCACTGCCGATTAAACCGCCGATTCCGGGTGTCGAGCTTTCCCATGTGGTACAAGCGTGGGATGTGTTACAAGGCAAAGCAGTAACCGGTAGACGGGTGGTGATCGTCGGTGGGGGCGCCGTGGGAGTTGAAACCGCATTGTTTCTTGCGGAAAAAGGCACCCTTTCCCCGCAAGCGCTGAAGTTTCTCCTGGTAAACCGGGCCGAGAACCCGCAGGATTTGTATGAACTTGCGACCCGGGGCACAAAAGATATTGTCGTGGTTGAATTAATCAACAAAATGGGCAAGGACATCGGTAAAACCACGCGCTGGGGAATTTTGCAGGACCTGTCCCGGAGCGGAATCAAGAATTGGACATCAGCCAATGCCCTTGAGATTACCGAAACCTGCGTTAAGGTCGAAAGGGACGGCAACATCGAAGAAATTCAGGCGGATACCGTGGTCCTGGCGGTCGGAGCCGCTTCTTATAACCCACTTCAAGAACTCGTGGATAAAAAGGGGATTCCATGTAAGATCATCGGTGATGCCGCCCGCGTGGCCCTGGCGTTTGATGCGGTGCATCAGGGATTTGAAGCCGGCAGAACCGTGTGAAAAGGATCGGTTAAGTATTGCAACATTTTTTTGGGGGGATTATGGTAATGCAGGAACCGTGCGTTGTGATTTCCCCTTGTACCATAAAAATTGTTACTCTTGATCCACCAAAAAAATAAAGGAGTACGAAAAATGGGCAAACGAAGCGATCTAATGACCAAGGGCCCGGAACGGGCTCCCCATCGCTCGCTGCTGCGGGCGGACGGATTTACCGACTGGGAAATGGAACGGCCGATCATCGGCATTGCCAATTCCTTCAACGAAATCATTCCGGGACACATGCATCTGGATAAACTGGTGGATGCCGTTAAAGCCGGCATATATGCCGCCGGCGGAACCCCGGTGGTGTTCAATACCATTGGGGTATGCGACGGCATTGCCATGAATCACGTGGGCATGAAATACTCCCTGCCCAGCCGCGAGCTGATCGCCGATTCCCTCGAGATCATGGCTACCTCCCACCCGTTTGACGGGCTGGTGCTGATGGCATCCTGCGACAAAATTATTCCGGGCATGCTGATTGCGGCCGCTCGCTTGAATATTCCCTCCATTTTCATTTCCGGTGGGCCCATGCTGCCGGGCAAAGTGCACGGTAAAGATACGGGGCTTGACAAAGTCTTCGAGGCCGTCGGTCGCTTTAAAAGCGGCAAAATATCCCAGGAGGAGTTAACCGAAATTGAATGTAGCGCCTGCCCGGGAGCCGGTTCCTGCTCGGGAATGTTTACCGCCAACACCATGAGTAACCTGGCGGAATCCCTGGGGATGGCCTTGCCGTTTAACGGAAGCGCGCCGGCGGTGTATGCCGAAAGAGTCTGGCTGGCCAAAAAAACCGGGTACAAGGCGGTCGAGCTGGTCAACGCGGCGCTGAAACCCAGAGAATTATGACCAAAGAGGCGTTTTACAATACGATTGCCGCGGACATGGCCCTGGGCGGCTCCACCAACACGGCCCTGCACATTCCGGCCATCGCATATTATGCCGACATCGACATCACTCTCAAAGATTTTGGTGAAGTCTCTCATAAAATCCCGCATCTGACCTCGATCGCGCCGGCAGGTCCCCATCACGTGGTGGATTTCTTTTATGCCGGCGGCATTCCCGCCATTATGGCGGAGTTGAACAAATCCGGGCTTATCGATCCGCAGACCATGACCGTTTACGGCAAACCATTGGGCGAGATGTTGGACGATATTCAGGCCGGCATCAAAGATCCTGCCGTCATTCGCACGGTTGCAAACCCGGTGCATGCCACCGGAGGCCTGGCCGTATTAACCGGCAACCTGGCCCCCGACGGCGCCATTGTCAAACAGGCTGCGGTAGCCGACGAAATGCTCAAACATTCCGGGCCCGCCCGCATTTTCAGCTCGGAAGAGGACGCCTTTCAGACCATTGTGGACGGCAAAATCAATAAGGGCGAGGTGCTCGTGGTTCGCTACGAGGGGCCTAAAGGCGGTCCCGGCATGCAGGAAATGCTCTCGCCCACCTCCGCCCTGGCGGGAATCGGTATGGATAAAGAGGTGGCCCTGATTACGGACGGGCGCTTTTCAGGTGCCAGCCGTGGATCCGCCATCGGGCACGTCTCACCCGAAGCCGCCGCCGAAGGCCCGATTGCAGCCATTCAGGATGGGGACATCATCGAAATTGACATTCCCG
>CAMYLH010000555.1 GCA_947259065.1 uncultured Desulfobacterales bacterium | reverse complement strand
GGCGCCAACGACGACATCGGCCTCCTTTATGAGCCGGCGAACCGTTGTCGGTTTGGACATGAGTAAAAAGCAATTGCTTGGCATTACATCGCTCAGATAGCGCAACCGCTCCAGATTCATATCGAGAATATATACCTTGGCGCCCAACCCGCATGCCATTTTGGCTGCGTTAATGCCCACGATCCCGCCACCGATAATGACGACAGTTCCCGGATCTACGCCGGGCACACCGCCAAGCAGGATGCCGTGACCGCCCTGGGCCATTTCCAGATATTTGGCACCCTGCTGAATTGCCATCCGGCCGGCGACTTCACTCATGGGAGTAAGCAGCGGCAGTGAGCCGTCATCTTTTTGAATCGTTTCATAGGCAATACTGATCGATCCGCTTTTAATGAGGACCTTGGTTAGCTCTTCCGCCGCTGCTAGATGGAGATAGGTAAAAATGATCTGATCCTTGCGGATAAGATCATACTCGGCCGGCAACGGTTCTTTGACATGCATTACCATTTTGGCGCGCTTAAATATTTCTTGGGGCGTATCCACTATTTCAGCGCCGGCTGTCTCATATACCTTGTTATTAAACCCGCTGCCTTGACCGGCATTTTTCTCCACAAGTACCGTATGACCGTTTTCTACCATAATTTCCACCCCGGCGGGAGTCATGCACACACGGTTTTCTTCAGCCTTAATTTCTTTTAAAACACCGACAATCATGATGTTCTCCTTCAATTTGAAAGGTAAAATGAATCTTGAATATCTCTGTCTACAGCAACCTATTTATCGGCTCATATTTAAGGCCAAACGCCTCAGCAACCCCATTATAGGTGACTTTGCCTGCGACCACATTGGCTCCGGCCTTAATTTCAGGGTTTTCTTTCATCGCCTTTTTCCAGCCTTTACTTGCTATCTCCACTACATACGGCAAGGTGGCATTATTCAAGGCCAGGGTAGAAGTCCTGGGCAAGGCGCCCGGCATGTTGCTGACGGCATAATGAATGATGCCGTCTATTTTATAGATCGGATCGGCATGGGTCGTCTCCCTGGAAGTTTCAAAGCATCCGCCCTGATCAATAGAAACATCAACCAGAACCGCACCTTTTTTCATCGTGCTGAGCATTTCCCGGGTCACCAATGTCGGTGCCTTGCTACCCGGGACAAGCGCTGCTCCCACAACAAGGTCCGCATGGGGCAGGAGACCCCGGATGGCAGCCGGACTGGACATCAGGGTGACACATTGGGCCGGCATCACATCACTCAAATAGCGCAATCGATCCAAATCGATATCGAGGATGTAGACCTTGGCACCCATTCCGCTGGCAATTTTGGCGGCATTGATGCCCACCGCACCGCCGCCAATAATGACCACGGTGGCCGGATCAACACCGGGTACCCCACCCAGCAATACCCCTTGGCCGCCCTGGGCCATTTCCAAATATTTTGCGCCCTCATGAATCGCCATAGGACCGGCCACTTCGCTCATCGGTGTCAACAAGGGCAATGTTCCGTCAGCCTTTTGGATGGTTTCATAGGCGATACAGATGGCCTTACTTTTAATCAGCGCGCGCGTTAATTCCTTCGATGCCGCCAGATGAAGATAGGAAAAATACATCTGACCCCTACGAATCAGTTTAAACTCAAAAGGCTGGGGTTCTTTGACACGCATGATTATCTTGGCCCGTTTAAAAATATCTCCGGGAGAAACAACGATCTCGGCCCCGGCTTTCTTATAGTTGAAGTTGCTGAATCCGCTGGCTTTGCCGGCATTTTTCTCGACCAGAATCTGGTGTCCTTGCTGCCGCATGAATTCAACTCCCCCGGGGCTCATACACACGCGATTTTCTTCCGCCTTGATTTCTTTTAAAACGCCAACAATCATTTTATTTTCCTTTCTGAAAGGGATCCCTGATAAAGAACTGATTGCTCCTCAGATATGTGTTGAATGCGAACCGGGCAAAAGCTGCATTCAGGCCTGAATGCATTGCTCGCCGGCATGACCGGATCTTTACGATTTCAGGCACCGACCGGCGAATTCAACCATCTCCTCGGTGGCCTTAGAGAATTGCGCCGCAGTTTTCTGCAACGCCGGATGGGTGTTGTATTCATCACGGCTGTAGCCGTCTTCAGTAAAACCCTTTTCGAAATAAGGTACCCGCATCAGTTTATCCATTAATTCTCTGGGAATTTCCTCCAAGATGCGGTCTTTTTCAAAGGTGATTTTTTCAACGCCGGGCAGAAAAAGAACCTTTTCGATAAACGAGGGCGGACACGTTACCACAGTACTGGCACCGGCTTTTTCTTCCAGATGCCAGATTCGGTCTTGGCTGTCAACCGTCGGACCGATGATCAAAGAACAGGATAGCATCTTGCTTGGCAGATCATTGTCGATCAGGTACTTGTAAGCCTTTTTGAAAACCGCCAGTTCCGCCAGTCGAATTTCACCGTCGGAAAGCTCAACCCCGACTTCTTTGGCAAAGTCTTTTAGCCCACCAAGGTTGCCGAACCGGCCTTCCATATGGGTGATGACCGAACGCCACTTACTCAGATCCACTCCGTTTTTCTTGGCAGTTTCTAGACCGCGTTTTACAGTATTGGCGCAATCAACCAACTGGGACAAAACAAAACTCAGCGTATTGTTAGTGGGGATGCCCTTCGCAGTCAGGTGCTCGATTACCTCGTACCCCTGTTTGGTTCCAGGGACTTTGACCATCACATTGGGGTTTATCGCCGCAATTTCTTCAGCCTGGCGTATCATGGCATCTTTGTCAAACACGCTGCGCGGATCAACTTGCCCGGAAAGAAAGCCTTCTTTGTACCCGCTGGCTTCAAATAACGGCAGATACATCTCCGAGCCGACTTTGACGACCGACTTGTAAAGCTCCCAGAAAAGGCCTTCTTTGTCCAATCCCGGATTTTCTAGGAGAATACCTTTGGCGACTTTTTCCCAGTACGGGGGGGCGTCCTGAATCG
>CAMYLH010000554.1 GCA_947259065.1 uncultured Desulfobacterales bacterium | reverse complement strand
AACCGCGCCAGATCAACCAGTTGCCATACGTCTTCGAGTGAGCGACATGGTATCCCGTCGGGATGTCGCCTTTATAACCGGGAGGGATAACGAGAGTCTTGCCGCCCTTGCCCTTATCCGGGCCGGCGTTGCCAAAATCAGTGACATATTCAAAAAAATGATCGTCGATAATACCCAGGACATTGGGCGGAGTTTCGATCACGTACGGCTCATCTTTCATCTCCAGCCAGGCACACATGTACACCGAGGTGGTATTCGGTGTCAGCCACAAGGCCTTTGAGTCCATCAGGGTTTCGAACAGCAGCGCCGTTGTGTTGGCCGGGCCAAAATCGAGAATCCCCTTGCGCATGCCATACATTGACGCGATCTGGATGCTGTTCAAATAGGCCTGCACACCGCGCTGGAAATCGAGGTTGTCGTAGACCTTTTGCGCAGTCTCCTGGTCGGGCACCCCATCGAAGAGGTTCAGGGTGCCGAGGCGGGTCTCAAGCTTGTCCGGCGTGGCGATCCCCCGCGGGACGTCGGTGGTCATTTTCATTCTGGGCGCCTCTGCCAACGCCGTGGCGGCCAGGCTCGAAACGAGGCATGTTGCCAGCATTGATGAGATAAACTTGGTGCCGCTCATGTAACTTCTCCTTAAGATTGAGTAAAGATGTGCTTGCAACGTAAGACCCATCAACCACCGAATATCGGCCGCTTGCTAAAGGCAGGCTTTGGAACAACAGGCGAGAAAAGAAACCGAAGGTTCCACTGGGGGCCAAAGGTATCAGGCTTCTCCACATAATAGTGCAGCTCGAGCCCCCATTTGACCGGCAGAGGTCCAATCTTGGACATGGTGTTAAAGCCAAGCCCCACGGGAACCGACCACCTGTTACCACTGTCGGCCTCCCAGTCGGCGGTAATATTCGGGCTACCGAGACCAATATTGGTTTCCTCGCTCAGTCGATAAAAGCCTACGTACTGAATGTTGGTCAAGTTGACGTCATCCCGGTCTTCATCGCCGGCGAAATCCCACCAGTGCTGCACAACGGTGCCCAGAATCCAGCCCCCCGGCGGCCCCACATGAAAAGCCAGGCCCATGGGACCGGCACTCCATTTGCCAGTACCGAACCTGTCGTCAGTGGCTGTATTCAGCATGGTGGTCACACCGAAGCCAGCGATATTCGGCGGTTTTGCCATTTCGTTGGTGGCAATCGCATTCCACAGAACGATGTCGCCCAGCTCGAACTGGCGATCGAATTCCACCGAGGCCGGTAACGTTCCCCCCGGGTATTGCGTGGGAGTCCCCTGGGAAACACTGGGCGCATCCCAGTAGAGGAGCGGGACCACGGGGCGGAAGATCCACTTCCAGTTCTCGGTCAATTGGAACGGCATCACCGGCTGGATCTGTGTGGTATTGAAGAGCTTCTTGTCTTCGCCGAGAAAGTCCAGCGCATCACCGTCGTACCAGGTGGCGTCGTTCTGACCGAACAGCAGCCACAGTTCTCCGAGCGGATTGTTGATCATCTCGTTGATCTGCGCCTTGGTGTACTGGCCCTCCTTGGGAGAACCACTTGAGGTGCCGTTGCCGGTGTCTCCGGAAGCTGCCTGCGCCAGTTGCAGGGAATACGACGTAAGAGACGGCAATTGGTTATTTGCGTCAATCTCGCCTCCGCTCCAAAGAATACTTGTGACCGAAGACGGGCCTTTTGTATCTGCTGCGGTTGCAACGCCGATTCCCATCAGGCCCGCCACAGTCAATTTAAACAGGTATTTTTTCAGCACCAGCTTGTCCTTTCCATATCGAACATTCAGCCTAGTCCTTCAGGCGGTTAACTTCTGGCCATTACGTGCCAGCACTCTGTCAAAAAGTGGCTGCCAGACTCACGGCCGTAGCGGCTAGTCCCGGCGCCGGTAGGCTCTCGGCGACATACCTGTCCAGCGACGAAACGCCCGGCTGAAACTGCTGGGATCATTATAACCGAGAGCCCTGGCGACTGCGGCTGCCTTCGCGTCCGGCTTGTCGAGCAGGCGGCAGGCCAGTTCGTGGCGCGCTTGCTCGACCAGCGTGCTGTAACTCAGGCCATCCTCCTTGAGCCGGCGCTGCAGGGTGCGTACCGGGATCCCGAGCCGATGCGCCGTATCTTCGATGGTTGGATAGCGCACGGGCAACCGCTCTTTAATGTATTTCTTGTAAACTTCGCATGAGCGTCGATCTTGCATGAGAATGTTTCTCACCATTGTTTCGGGGCTTACTTGCTGCAGGCCAGTGACTAGACTGTATAATGCAAAGTAGAATGATTTTCTGGCCAATAAATGCCAATTCGGTCTGTCGAGCTGGATTGCACTGGCGAAATAGCAGCGGCATTGCGTATGACGCTGGCGTGAAATGGCCAGAATAGTCTGGCACGATATGGCATGTTTTTACTAACAGCCGGTCGCCTGCATCGAGCGCGCTCACTTGTATTGAGCTGATTGATGACAGACAGCGGTTCAGGCAACTTATGCAAAGGTGATAGAGAAATGAGTCTCGTGCCTTGTTACCGCGCAGCACACCTGCGTCCATACCTTGACCTGCTGCGCGACACCGGTGCGCCGCTGGAGCGCGCCTTGCGCATGGCCGGGCTGCCAACACTGGTTGCCGGTGGCGCCGACATGTACCTGCCCCAGCTTCCCACGTTTAGATTTATAAACAACATGGTCAGGCAAGAAGGCATCGACGAGTTCCCGTTGCGCGCGCGTGGCAAGCTTCAGTTTTCCGATCTCAGCGAGCAGTTCCTCGCCAGGGCGAGCTGTGTACCAACCCTGAAGGCTGCCCTGGAGAGCTTCCGCGACCTGGCGCCTGTTGAGGACCCGAATGTAGAGTTCTGCATCAGCTACGGGGAAACGGCGGTCAAGCTGTGCATGTTGAATCACTTTCCCCTGAACGCTCAGGACCAGTATTTCGAAGACTGGAATGAACTACTGGTAATGGTGGCCATCGTCCGGG
>CAMYLH010000553.1 GCA_947259065.1 uncultured Desulfobacterales bacterium | reverse complement strand
TTCATAAGCCGCCGGCATCAATCAGCTTTGCATCATGATGCATGCCCTCGCTGTAACGGTAGAACCTGTTAAATTCTCACCGGCATAGCCCGTTAGTTCCGAAATTTAGTTAGATAAATTTTTATTTATATATATTAATAAGTTAGAACTCATTTCACATTTTCATTTTACATAAAGTATCATCGCAAAGTATCGATGGTCAATTTTTTTGAGCTATTTCGCCAATTTTTGGCTGCTTTATATATATTTTTCGTTGAAAAGGCCTTCTAGTAATGATATAGTGTGTAAAATAAATATCTTACTTTTATTTTATATTACATACTATCCCAAGAAGGCCAAATGACTTCTCCACAAACTCAGAGTAAGGTCATCAATCTTTTACGTGAGCTGGTGGTGGCTACCCTAGATGTTCTTTGTCACAAACTGTCAAAGTCACGCATGACGGTACTACGTGCATTGAAAAGTTATGGATATTTTTCAAGTTTCAATTTAAATTCATCGTATTTTACCCTTAAGGATATCCCTGATTTTGATAAGGATGGTCTATGGTTTCATGGGCCGGTTGGTTTTTCTCGCTATGGAACGTTAACGCAAACCATCAAAGCTATAATAGAGCATTCTGAAAAAGGGTACACAGTCGTGGAATTGCAAAAGCTGTTAGGAACGAAAGTCCATAACCAACTCAGTTTGCTTTGCCGCAAAAGGATGCTAACCAGGTTCTATGTCGGTCGCAATTGTATATATACTTCGGTGGAAGCTAAGCTTCAAGCATCTCAGAAAACCCAGCGTAAAGGGCCGATCAAGAAACCAAAAGCGATTACCACGATCCAAATTCCTCCAGGTTTAGAGGCGCTAACAGTGATCCGACTGCTCGTAGAGATGATCCAAAAGCCCGATGCCACGGCTGCTTCACTTTCACAGAGGCTCCAACGCCAGGGCTTTCACATCACAGCAGAGCAAGTGCGAGGAATGATAGAATTTTACTCGCTGGTAAAAAAAACGGAAAATTGAGTGTCGCCATGCTGGTTAATGAACTACGAGAAAGCGTCCATATGCAACTTAACACAGTCGGTCAACTACCCACTCAAGCTGAATATAGATTTGAGAGTCCGTTGGAGTTCAACGGTCAGAAATTATTTGTACAGAAAACCGCAAATCGTACGGTAGTCAGCCTGAATTTTTTCAAATTTCAAGCCAGAGAAGTGATCCGTGAAAAAAGAGAAGGTGGCCAAACGTTAACATTTCATTCACCGAGATTGACGTCTATAGTCCCATCTGGGGCTCGATATGCTTATGATTTGATTGCTTTGGTTGGAATCAAAAGTTATCTAGAAAACCGCAAACTCAAATCAATCCAAGAGGAGATCAGCAGCCGGTATGGGTTGCCATATATTCCGTTCAGTAGCCTCTATGATCTTCAACGCAAATTTCTCTTTTATCTGGGACAAGTACACCAACAAGCTGCCCCTCGGCTTAAGAATTATCTTCAACAGCGCGGTAACAACACATGGTTGATCGATGGAACGATTGAACCGGGGACACCTGTATTTTTAGGGGTGAAAGAGGCTTATGAAGGAATCTTTCTTGGTGGAGCGAAAATACCCACCGAAAATGATAGGGACATTTCAAATTGTTTGATCAAAGTAGCTCAATTTTATGGTGTACCCGATGAAACCCTTCACGACTTAAGTGAGAGGATGTTCAATGCTTGTGAAATCGCTTTTCCGGGAAACCCCCACCGGGTATGTCACTATCATCTGGTTAGAGATATAGGAGAAGATCTCTATGAGGTTCCCCAGGAGATGCTCAACAAACGTCTTCGGGCCATGAAATTGCAACATAATCTCAAAGATCAACGCAGCAACCAAACCCAGTGGCTGCAAAAGGCGGTCAAAGGAAAACAAATGCCCTTAATTCTCAAGGATTTGTTGAATGGGAAAGAAATAGACAATGGATGGACTAAGGGTCTGGGGCGCGAAGTTTTGTTATCCTTACATGGCTGGATGCTTGACTATCCCAGCGATGGCAATCGGCAGGGTTTTCCTTTTGATCCCTATCATCTTTATTTCCAGCGAAGAGTTGTCATAGCTTATGATGCTTCACAGCGTTTACTTTCCCGTGAGACTGCTAAGAAAAATTTACCGAAAGCATTCTTGACTTTCTCCAGTAAGCTTGAAAATTATCTTAGTGATCCTCTAATAATCGAAGCAACTGAACTATATGAAAAAGCTTTTGATATTTTTGAGCGGCTACGGGCTGCCCTTCGTTTAGGTGCGAAAGGCTCAAACCCTATGCATGAATTGTATGAACTACAATCTGATGAACAAAATGAGGTGAGCGAATCTCTGGAGGAACTTAAAAAACAGTTTGATGAAAGTAAACGTGATTGCTCAAATCCCAAGCAGATAAAGCTGTATGATATCGTCAAAGTCCATTTAGAAAAATATGAACCATATCTATTTCCAGCAAAAGCAAATGGAACTGAAAAGTATCAGATTGTGCGCACAACCAATGGGATTGAATCGCATTGGAGTCAGGGCAAACGAGCTCGTCGCCAAACCCATGGCCGAAGTAAACTAACACGTGATTTTCATGCACTGCCATTAGAATACATGCTAATACCAAACTTAAATAATGCACGCTATATAGAAATAGTTCTCGGCAGTCTTGAGCAACTTCCCGAAAAAATGGCTGAGGCCGGTAAGACGTCAGGTCCGTATAGCCATTGGTATAAAAAGCAAAAACCCGTGCACATTGGCAGGCTTCCAGCTCGCATGTTAAGAAGAGAAACCTTTATCGACGATCTGATAAATATTTTTAACAATTGATGTAATTCATAGAATTTATAAGCAAAACCAGTAATCGAAAAAATAATCTAACTAAATTTCGGAACGATTGGGCTATGCTGGTGAGAATTTAAAAGGTTCTACCGTTACAGCGAGGGCATGCTTCATGGTGCAAAGCTGAT
>CAMYLH010000552.1 GCA_947259065.1 uncultured Desulfobacterales bacterium | reverse complement strand
ACGGAGGCCGAACATATTACCGGTTACAGCCGGCAGGAAGTGTTGGGCAGAGATTGCCACCAGGCGTTCGGCAGTCCATTTTGTGGCGAACATTGTGCGTTTTGCGATGATAACCCCAAACCGGCCGATAAATCCGAGCATACGCTCAACCTCACTACCAAAACCGGTGAGCACCGGCGGGTAGAGCTGACCATTACCTGCATGAAGAACGGCAACGGTCACCTCACCGGTGTTCTGGCATCCTTCAGGGACGTTAGCGCTCTATTCAGTCTGCAAATGAAAGCTGGGGAGTTGACAAGCTTCGGCAATATTATCGGACAGGACAGCAAAATGCTCGATATTTTCAAACAGATCCGCGATGTTGCCGGCTATGACTACCCCGTTCATATATCCGGTGAAACCGGAACCGGCAAAGAGCTGATCTCCAATGCCGTCCATAATGAAAGCCGCAGGGCCGGCGGCCCCTTTGTTCCGATCAACTGCGGCGCGTTGCCTGAAGGTCTGATCGAAACCGAGCTTTTCGGTCATGTGAAAGGGGCTTTTTCAGGGGCCATACGTGACAAGAAAGGCCGTTTTGAGCTGGCCGACGGCGGAACGATTTTTCTCGATGAAGTCGCAGAGCTTTCCAACAACATGCAGGTGAAGCTTTTGCGCTTTTTGCAGGAGGGCAAGTTTGAACGCGTCGGCGGTGAACAAACGACTGCTGTCAATGTGAGGGTGATCAGCGCCACCAATCAGGAGCTAAAAAAAGCGGTTAAGCAGGGCAAGTTTCGCGATGATCTTTATTACAGGCTCAATGTAATACCAATTCGTCTGCCACCGCTTCGCGATCGTAAAATTGATATCCCTTTGCTGGTCGAACATTTTTTACAAGAGGCCGGTGAGCGATACCATCGCAAACCCCTTAAGATTTCCAGCAAGGCCATGTCTTTGATGCTGGAATACCGCTGGCCGGGTAATGTTCGTGAATTGCAGAATGCGATCCAGTATGCCTTCGTTAAGTGCAGCGGCAAAACGATATCGGCGGCAGATTTACCTTTAGAGCTGCGTGAGATCGAAAATATCTGTATTCGCAGGGGGCCTTCCAGGAAATTGACTTTGGAAGGCGTGCGATCAACGCTGATAAAAACCGGCGGCAACAAAGCCAAAGCCGCCAAATTACTCGGCGTAGGCCGCGCAACGCTCTACCGGTTTTTAGGGGATCATCCCGAGCTGCAGTAGATCGTTTTATTTCTCCTTTTCAAATATCTTTCCCGATTTGATACCCTTCCTCTAAGCAAAGCATTTTTCCCAGATAATTTCGGAACCTGCCATCCGATTGAGAAAAATATTTCCTTCTGCAGGGGGCGGATTCGATGGGTCTGCAGTTCTTAATAGAAGCCGGCAGTTCATGCCCAGCTTTGCGCTAAGACGCGGAAGCAGATGAATCGGCGTCGGCAATCGGGCCAAATTGATTTTGGGCGGATAGGTTACTCTTCATTCTTGCATGGTTCGAAATTTCTAAAAATTTTCGAGATTTCAACTAAATACGTGCGAGATTGTTAAATTGATGTTGGATTCATACGACGATATAAGCTATTAGAAAAGAATGAATGATGAATATAGGCTAAGGAGGTGAATCCGTGATTATAGGAGTACCCAAAGAAATAAAGAAAAATGAATATAGAGTTTCGATTACACCACCTGCAGTCGATGCGCTCGTTTCAAAAGGGCACCAAATTATAATTGAAACACAAGCCGGTGTGGGCAGCGGAATATCCAACGAAGACTACACCTCAGTCGGGGCAATACTATCCCCCGATGCCAAAACGGTGTACCAAAAGGGGGAAATGATTCTTAAAGTCAAAGAACTTTTCCCGGAAGAATTCGATTTTTTGAAAGAAAGACAGATAATTTTTACCTATCTTCATTCAGCCAACAATCCTGAAGAAACCCAGGCATTGTTGGATAAAAAGGTAATCGCAATTGCTTATGAAGATATTGAAACCGATGACGGCAAATTTCCACTGCTTACTCCCATGAGTGAAATTGCAGGTGAGGTCGGGCTAATTATGGGCGTCTACCATATGTTTACCATCAGCGGCGGTAGTGGAATCTTAGTCGGAGGAGCTGTTGGTGCTGAACCGGCTAACGTGGCGATCTTTGGTGCCGGCAGTGTCGGGCTCGGAGCGGCGCGCTATGCCATTGGCTTGGGAGCTGACGTGACCCTGCTGGATATAGATTTAGAAAAATTAAGAGATATCCGCCAAAAAATTTTGCCCCACATAAAAACGTTGTATTTAAACGATTATAATGTCCGACAAATGCTGCCCAAAATCGACTTGTTAATCAATGCCGTCAAATGGCCACCCCAGTCGGATCAACATATTGTGACCCGAGAGATGCTCAAACTTATGAAAAAGGAGGCGCTGATCGTGGATATATCCTGCGATCCCGCCGGAGCCATTGAAACCTGTGTGCCTACCTCTCATGACGAACCGACTTATGTAGTCAACGGCATCCGGCACTATTGTGTGGACAATTTACCTTCGGCAGTTGCTAAAACGGCGTCCTATGCTTTATCGAACACGAATCTGCCGTATGTAATAAAATTAGCGGATAAGGGTTGGATCCAGGCTATTAAAGAAGATATCGCTCTACGTAGAGGTTTGGGATTCGCGTTCGGTTATTTGACATTCAAACCGACGGCAATAGTGCAGAACAGACAATATACATCAGTTGAAGATATTATCGAAATGTTCGACTAAATTGTTTTTGTGAAGAAACACATCAAAGCGGGAATAATTACTGATAAAAATGGCGGATTATTCCTTTGGTTCGCGAACCGGCCATATATGGCCAGCATTATTTTTGATATCATCGTAGCAGGTGGTGCCGGATTCCATGTACACAATCCATGCCATTGCGGGATGAGAATCAAGGGCGGTCGCCGACCAATAGTAACCGGTCGGGAAATCTGAAAACATATG
>CAMYLH010000551.1 GCA_947259065.1 uncultured Desulfobacterales bacterium | reverse complement strand
AGGCAAATCCGATGTCTGTCACATCGAGGACTTTGCGGTAGAGCAGGCCGCAACCGCCGATCGGTTCCCCTTCGCCTTTCAACTCAACCAGGAACATTCCGTAGCCTGAGCGCGCCTGGTTGGTCCAATAGCCTTCCAAAATAAATCGTTCCGCGTCATGTAGGTTCTTCAAACCCTTATCGCCGATATTCGACACAAACGATGGCTCATTTACCAATCTGAGAACAAACTCTGAATCTTCGACCGTGATTTCGCGGAGTATTAATCGCTTCGTCTCAACGATCATCGATACTACCTTTCATCTTCTATAAAATGGTTCCAGAACCATTTTTATTTTAGCTTTTTTTCCAGCCACCCGGCGTATTTCCGAACACCTTCCTCAACGGTGTATTTTGGTTCAAAGCCGAGCTCCTTTCTAGCCCGGCTGATATCCAGGGCTTCACAGCGCTGCATGAGCTCTCCGGGTCCCAGTCGGACCTTGACCGGAAAGGATGAATACTGCTGGGAAAGTTCGGCCACTCTTCCCAAGCTGGTAGGCACTCCCGTGGCAATGTTAAAAATGTTATGTTTGATCTCTTTAGCCTGATAAAGCATGGCGGTTCCGCGGGCCGCATCTTCGATATAGGTAAAATCGAGCTTCTGATCGGCACCTTTGTCCATCGCTAAATTTTCCAATCCTTCCAGAGCGCCGAAGCCCAGCCGATAGAGCCTGATAAATCGGGAGGGCCATTTTCCCGGTCCATAGCAGAAGTAAACCCGACTGATTCTGAACTCGAAGCCAAAGGAATTGGCATATTGTTGCCCCAGAAATTCACAGGAGGCTTTGGTCGATCCATAAAGATCGCACGGATTCGGCGGATACTGGTCTTCTGACACCGTCCCGGAAACTGCCCCGTAAACAGCACCGGTACTGGTATAAACGATCTTGGGAATTTCAAACTGTCTGGCAATCTCCAGCATATTGTGGGTCCCGCTGATGTTGAGCCTCACATTGCCGTGCGGATTTTCGAGCACCAATTCCCCCATGATCCCGACGGTGTGCAAGATGCCGTCAATTTCCTTTTCATACTTTTTGAAAATTTCAGTTAAACACGGAAAGTCGAGCACATCGCCTTTGATAAAGGTAATGTTTTGCGCTACCTCCGCAAGATGATCCGGGACCATCGGGTTCGTATCAAATAAAATAATATGTTCCCCTTCTTTCGCCAAAAAATACGCAGCCCAGGAACCAATATGTCCGTGTCCGCCGGTGATAAAAACAGCCATGGTCGTTGGTACCCCCTTAGTTTTAGTATCAAATTCTAAAAATATTTCTTGACAAGGCGCTTGCGAAACAGTATTGAATTTTGAATACAAAATACAAAAATCAATTTAAACTGTTCTTAAAACCAAATTAGCGCAATTGAACCTAATAAAGCAAGAGGGTTTCTAGAATGATAAATTTAGGCGAAAAACATGAGAATCTTGATCAAAAAGTCTATTCGATTCTTAAAGATTTGATTATTGAGCGTAAGCTTTTGCCCGGCCAGAAAATTCCCCAGGAAAAATTGGCGCGGGATCTGGGAATCAGCCGCACGCCGTTGATCAGCGCCCTGAAGTTTCTCGAACAGGAAAAACTGGTTGAATCGCTTCCTCGCAGAGGGTTTTTTGTGCGGCTATTCAGTAAAGCAGAGATGGTTTCTATTTTTGAGTTGCGCGAAGTATTGGAGGGGCTGGCCGCCAGACGGGCGGCTTATAAGATCACCGATCGCCAGATCGTAGAGCTGAATCGCTTTTTCCAGCATTTTGCCAAACAGAAAAATATTTCTGACTACAAAGGCTATGCCCGCGAAGACCGGCGATTCCACAATTTCGTTATTGAGATTGGTGCCAAAGAATTCTTAAAGAGTATTTTACTGACGACCAATATTATCAGCTTCAGCTATCAGGTTTTGCATGCCGAAGGCTTGGTTAGACTGCCCAATGAAACCATTAAAGAGCATCTGGCGGTGATTGAGGCAATTAAAAATAGGGATTCCGAGGCCGCCGAAGAATTAATGCGTCAGCATTTTAAAAAATCTCTCATATATCTTAAACGGGAAATTAACGGGGAGGGCAAAGGCAACTTAGCAGCACCCGTCCCTATAAACAAAGCAAGCTTGATGAAAGGAGGGATGCGAGTCAACAACAAATGAACGTTACCTGTCGGAAACAAGGGGGGGACCGCATGGTCCTGAAACCAAAACATAACAACATAGGAGGAGGGTTTGCAATGAAAAAGACTCTGATTTTTTGTTTGGTAGTACTTTTGGCCATTACGACCGGCGCCTATGCCAAAGAGTTTCCCAAAAGAGACATCACCAACGTGGTTGTTTGGGGAGCGGGTGGCGGAACTGATACCTGCAACCGGATCATCAGCGCAGAAATGGCTAATTTTCTGGGGGTCAATATCAACGTTATCAATAAAACCGGTGGTGTTGCCGGTTCGGTCGGCATGAACTATGGTTATTCTCGACCCCACGACGGTTACACCTTGACCGGCCTGTCCGAGTCCAATGTTACTGCCGGTGTCCAGGGCGGCTGGGATAAAAAGTTTGATGTTTGGGATGTATTTATCGTTGGCGGATCACCGGACGTGATCTCTGTGACTCCCGACACGCCGTACAAGACACTGACAGACCTGATCGAAGCGGCCAAAGCAAATCCGAAGAGCATCCAGGCGGCTGCCAGTGGTGCCGGCTCGATTCACCACCTCAACTTGTTGGCGGTTGAAAACGGTTCCGGTGCCAAATTCAATTTCATACCCTACAAAGGTTCTGCTCCCAGTCAGAATGCCGCCATGGCGGGCGAGGTGTCCGTGGTCGTCACTTCTCTGGCCGAGCAACAGCAACTGCTGCGCGGTGGAAAATTAAGAGCCTTGGGCATGTTGATCCCGAACTCATTTAATGTTGAAGGTTTGGGAACAATCCCGTCTTCGTTTGATTCTTATC
>CAMYLH010000550.1 GCA_947259065.1 uncultured Desulfobacterales bacterium | reverse complement strand
GACCAGACCAGCCGCTATGCCGCGGCAGTCAATCAAGCGTATCTCAGTGTGCCGGAGACCCGGTTTACCTTTCAGTTGACGCGTCCGACCTCCGGTTTCTCCGGTATGGTCGTAAAACCCTGGGAAGCTCGCGAGCGCACCATTTTCAAGATTCTGCCCGAGGTGCAGCAGAAGCTGCGAGGCATTCCGGGCATCCGGATCTTCCCGGTGTTGCCACCGGCGCTGCCGGGAGGCGGCCAGTTCCCGGTGGAGTTTATTCTCGCTTCGACGGCGGAGGCAGACCGGATTCTGCAGTTTGCACAGCAGATTCAACTCAAAGCGCTGCAGAGTGGTCTGTTTGCCTTCCCCCCAATCATCGACGTTAAGATCGACCAGCCCCAGGCGGAGATCGTCATCGATCGCGACAAAGTGGCCGAGATCGTCATCGATCGCGACAAAGTGGCCGATCTGGGCCTCGACCTTCAGCGGGTCGGTGCCGACCTCGGATCGATGGTCGGCGGTAATTTCGTCAACCGTTTCGACATCGCCGGCCGCAGTTACAAGGTTATACCGCAGATCAAGCGCGTCGACCGTCTCAACCCGGGGCAGCTCGAAAATATTTACATCACCGGACCGCGCGACCAACTCATCTCCCTCAGCACGATCGCTACGATCCGAAACTCCACCGTACCGCGTTCGTTGAACCGATTCCAGCAGCTCAATGCGGTCAAAATCTCCGGCGTGGCCCTCAGGCCGCTGGATGAGGCCCTGCGTTTTCTCGAGGATGAAGCCGCCAGAATTCTGCCCGAAGGCTATGTCCTCGACTACACCGGTGAGTCGCGCCAACTCCGGGTCGAGGGCAATCAGTTTATTCCAACCTTCGCGCTGGCCATCATTTTGATTTTTCTGGTCCTCGCGGTTCAGTTCAACAGCTTCCGCGACCCCTTCGTCATTCTTGCCGGCTCGGTGCCGCTGGCGATTTTCGGCGCACTGGCCTTCACCTTTTTGAAAATGCCAAACCCGAATGTCACGTTCTGGACCCAGGGGTGGACGACCACGCTCAATATTTACTCCCAGGTAGGTTTGGTAACCCTTGTCGGCCTGGTATCGAAAAATGGTATCCTGATTGTCGAATTTGCCAACAAACTCCAGGAGCGGGGGCGGTCCAAACGCGAAGCCGTGCATGAAGCCGCCTTGACCCGCCTGCGCCCGATTATCATGACTACCGCAGCCACCGTCGCCGGTCACTTCCCCTTGACGCTGGTATCCGGAGCCGGTGCCGCTGCACGCAACTCGATCGGCCTGGTGCTGGTGGGCGGCATGGTCGTCGGAACCTTCTTTACCCTGTTTGTTATCCCCTCGATTTACATGCTCGTCGCCCGTGATCATGCCAAAGACCGTGGCCGCGAAAAAGCGGCTTCCACGGCGGTCGCCGACGCCTCCGACAACCGCGTTGTCGGACCGCACACCATCCTCCAAGATCCCAATTAATATCCTGTTCAGAACTTGGAGAATTAGAATTCAGAAATTTTTGCTTTAGCGGAGACTTCAGATGAGCAGATTTGGTAAGATTTTAGACATCGATCTCTCAACCGGAAAAATCGAGCAGGAAAAACTGTCGGAAAGTAAAATTCGACAGAGTCTGGGCGGGTTCGGGTACAATGTGGAGACCTTGTACCGTCGCATCGAACCGGGTATCGATCCCTTTGATCCTGACAATGTGCTGGTGATCAGTCGCGGTCTGTTGACCGGCAGCGTGGCCCCGTCCTCATCGCGTATTCATATCAATGCCCTTTCACCATTGTCCGGATTGATCGGCAGTTCAAATGTCGGCGGGTATATCGGTTTCAGGATGTACTCATTGGGGATTCACAGCATCATCATCACGGGGCGGGCGGCCCAGCCCGTCTATTTGTATCTCAGGCCTGAGGGCGTGGAAGTCAACGATGCCCGCCACCTCTGGGGTCTCGACAACCGTGATACGGAGGAACGTCTCAATCAAGACATCGGTTCGGAGAATATCGATATGCTGACAACCGGTCCGGCAGGTGAAAAGGGGGTCCTTTATGCCTGCATTATGGCCGGTTGGGATCATGCGGCCGGTCGAACAGGATTGGGTGCGCTCATGGGGGCCAAAAACCTGAAAGCCATCGTCCTGCAGGCCGAACCGAAAAAAGAAACCATGAATTCAGAGCAGGCCGATGTGATCCGGCAATATGTTGGCCGAATGAAAGACAGTGTATCACGCCATCGGGATTACTCCACTTACGGATCTTCCGGGGATATTTTAGAAACAAATCGGATGGGCATGCTGGGAACCAGAAATTATCAGGAATATCAGATCGACAATGTTGAACAGATTGACGGTCGGCAGTTAAACCAATTTGTCAAAAAGAAGCGCAAATGCCATCGCTGCCCCATACATTGTAAAGCTGAAATCGAGTTGAAAGGGGATCGCTATAAGGGCTTTAAAGGCGGAAGGCCCGAATACGAGACCATCATCGATCTGGGTTCCTTATGCGGCCTGACAGATCCGGAAGCCCTGATATACCTGAGCAACCTGTGCAACATGCTGGGGATGGATACGATTTCCACCGGCAGTGTGATTGCGTTTGCCATGGAGCTGTTTCAGCGGGGCATTCTGACGCCTGATGATACCGGCGGTATCGAACTCATCTGGGGGGATGCACAAGCCATGGAAGCCTTGATCAGACAGATCGCACAAAGACAAGGACTCGGCGACGTTCTGGCTCGAGGTGTCAAACGGGCAGCGCAAATCATTGGCCGGGGTGCTGAAAAATATGCCTATCATGTCAAAGGGGTCGAGCTTTACGGCGGCGACCCGCGGGGAATGATGGGGGTCGCTCTGGCCTATGCGGTATCCATGCGGGGGGGCGATTTCACCAGCGTGTATCCGGTACCGGAATTCAGATATACTGCCGAACAGGCGGAGCAGGAGTTCGGCACCCGCGATGTCGTTGATTTCACGGCCACCAGCGGCAAGGGGGCCATGGTGAAGAAATGCATGATCGTCAGTTCGATTATTGATTCGCTGGGGCTCTGCAAGGTACCGGCGCTTTCCATCATCGGCGACTTCAGTCTGGAGATGGAAGCCAGGCTGATCCAGAGCATAACGGGATTGGATATTTCGCCGGAGGGTTTGTATTCGATCGGCGAGCGCATCGTGCACATGGAAAAAATTTTTAACATCCGCCAGGGCGGTGATCCTGACGACGACAGCCTTCCTGAATTATTTCTGCAATCCCCCATAGAAAAGGGGCCGATCCAGGGCAGAAAGGTTAACCTGGCACCCATGGTTCAGGAGTTTTATCAGAGCATGGGTTGGGATGAACATGGACGGCCGACCCAAAGCATCCTGCAGAAATTTGACTTGAGCCCGTGATTACA
>CAMYLH010000549.1 GCA_947259065.1 uncultured Desulfobacterales bacterium | reverse complement strand
CCAGCCCAGCTTCAATCTCTGAGTCAAGTATACCTTCAATTTTTTGAAATAATATATAATTTTAATTTTTCTGACCATGAAGAAATTTTATATATTCCTAATAATTGCATTGATCCATTTCGGGCTGAGTGTTTTGATTATACCGATGACCATGTCTGTTGCGGACGCCCTGAATGCGGCCCAATCGACACCGAACATTGGTCTCCGCACTCTTGTGGCCGCTACCCGGGTATTGCATTTTCCGATCATTTCTCTATCCCTGTATTCGAGACAGTGGTTTCCGGGAGAATGGATACACATTCCTATATTGATCAACAGTTTTTTATGGGCTGGTGGAATTTATTTTTTGGTTATCGTCTGTAAAAAGATACTGGGAAAGTCCAGTTCGATAAAGTAGATCCGGGATGGGAAATCAATTGCTGTGGTTTTGTGCCATAATGAAATTAAATTGCGGAGCAGAGCGACATCATTATTCGATGTTCGGCGTTCATCTTTCAAAACAAACTTGTACGGCTAAATTCAAACTGTGGATTTTGCAACATTGGGGTTCACGTCTTCAGTCCATGGCTGCCAAGACTTCATATCCCTCGGCTTCCAATGCCTTTTTGATAGTCTCTGTCTTGCACGCCCCAAGCCTGAAGAAGTAGATTTGCTGGTCTGTCTGCTGCGCCGTCCGGCCGACATTGATAATATCTGCTTCCATATCGTTTATAATCTGCAACACTTTTTTAAAACTGCCCGGTTGATTACCGACGACGACATCGATACGGGAGGTTGATGAGAGAATGCCCATCATATCGATAAAGGTTCTCAGAATATCGGTGGCCGTTATAATTCCGGTCAGCCGGCCGTCCTTGACTACCGGCATACCACCGATTTTGTGATTGTAGATGAGTTGGGCGGCGAATTCAATATCATCTTCCGGACCCACCGTGATGGGATCTTTGATCATTAAATCCCGCAAGTTCAGATCACCCAGCATGGAAGGAATAAGACCCTGTTTCAAATCCGACAGTGTGATGAATCCCGCGAGTATATTGCCCTTTGAGACGACCGGTAAATGTCGTATCGAGTTGATTTTCATCAGCTCGATCGCCTCATTGATGGATGTATGTACCGTTATGGTAATGGGGTTTTGAATCATCAACGAGTGGATTTTCATGACACGATCCCTTTCGATGTCTTCGGCACATAGCTGCAAAGCGGTTCCTCTGCGAGAAAATCACCGGTGGCTTCAAAGGCCCTTGCCCGGCAACCGCCGCAAACCCGCTTAAATTCACATGGGCCGCACTTGCCTTTAAGCCTATCATAATCGCGCAACGCTGTAAATACGTCGGCGTGCTGCCAGATATCGGCAAAGGAGCGTTGCCTGACGTTGCCGCAATCTGCATTCAAAAATCCGCAAGGCTGAACGTCTCCCCGATGGGAGATGAAGCAAAAACCGATACCGCCCAGACAGCCCCGTGTTACGGCGTCCAGCCCATGGGTTTCAAAGCGGATCGACTTACCCTCTTTTTTGGCCCGCTGTCTGAGGATACGATAGTAGTGCGGGGCACAGGTGGCCTTGAGGTCCAGAGGTGTTTTGTCCCTCTGGTCATAAAACCAGTTTAATGTTTGCTCATATTCGGCGGCGGTTATTGCTGTGTCGACGATATACTTTCCACGTCCGGTGGGAACCAGCAAGAAGATATGATGGGCAACCGCACCCCTTTCTACAGCCAGCTGCTGGATCTTAGGAATCTGATCAAGGTTCGTTTTGGTAATCGTCGTGTTTACCTGAAAATCCAAACCGATTTCCTTTGCAATTTTCATGGCATTGATGGCACCTTCAAAAGCGCCCTCTACCTTTCTGAAGCTGTCATGGCTCTGAGCCGTGGCACCGTCGAGGCTGATGCTGATGCGCTTGATACCGGCGGCCACCAGTTTTTTGGCAATATCTTCGGTGACCAGTGTTCCGTTGGGCGCCATGACCATTCTGAGGCCTTTTTGGGTGCCGTAGGCAGCGATATCAAATATGTCATCACGCAGCAGTGGTTCCCCGCCGGTCAAAATGATGATCGGCTTTGCGATTTCTGCGATTTGATCTAACAGCTGAAAGGCTTCCGCCGTGTCAAGTTCCCCGGTGTAAGGGCCCGTGGTCGCCGAGGCACGACAGTGAATGCAGGCAAGATTGCAGTTGCGGGTGGTTTCCCAGGCCACGAGGCGCAACACAGGATGCTCGCTTTTCTGGTGGGGATGAGAGATTTGATCCGTTGATTTAGAATGTTGGCTTTTCATACTTATTGATATGTTCATTATTGTTTAGACATGGATTCACCGCCCGCTTCGCTCGAGTCGCAAAGATCGCAGAGAACTTTTCTTTAACTTCCTGCTGAGCCCCGCTAAAGAGCAGCGGGATGCCAGCAAGGGCAGAAAGTTTAAAATCACACGCCCTTTGGGCAATAGCATCGCGTGTTATTTCCAATCCGTCACATATAAGCAATTTTTCATATTTTAGGCGGATTGTCCTTTATGTTTGCCGTCCTTCCTGTCCGCCGGTGTTGTTGGAGGAACAACGGCAATTATAATATAACCATTCTCTGCGCACTTTGAGGCTCTGCGGTGAAAAAAGCCTTATTTATAGAAGGCATAACCATAGAAATCCGTTATCAGGATTGCAGTGCTTGAGCCGCTTCAATGGCGAAATACGTCAGGAACTTTAGATCCGTCAATCCATCCCATTTTTTCGGCCGCTTTTATCATGGAGAACTCTCCGCTGACATTGTAAGCTGCCAAGGGAAGATCGATTTCTTCGCGTACCCGACAGATGATGTCCAGGTAGGCCAGGGCAGGTTTCACCATGATGATATCCGCGCCTTCCTCGACATCCATCGTGACTTCCCGAATGGCCTCCAATGTATTGGCCGGATCCATCTGATAGGTTCTGCGATCGCCGAATTTGGGTGCAGAATCGGCGGCATCGCGAAACGGTCCGTAGTATGCCGAGCAATATTTAGCAGCATAGGACATGATCGGAACCTGACTGAAGTTGTTTTCATCCAGAATTTCGCGAATCTCACCAATGCGGCCGTCCATCATATCCGAAGGGGCAACCATGTCGGCTCCGGCGTTGGCGTGTGACAGCGCTGCACGAGCGATCAGATCCAGCGAAGCGTCGTTATTGATGGTATTGCCTTCGACCACACCGCAATGTCCATGATCTGTATATTGGCACAGACATACATCGGTGATGGCAACCAGGTCCGGAAACTTTTCTTTGACCGCCATCGTTGCTTTTTGAACGATGCCGTCTTCATCATAGGCCCCGGTGCCGAGGGCGTCTTTTTTTTCAGGGATGCCAAAAATAATAATCGCAGGAATTCCCAGGTCAGTGGCCTGTTGCGCTGTTTTAAGAAAATTGTCTATGGACAGATGAAAATGTCCGGGCATCGATGGAATTGGACGTTTTACATCCTTGCCCGCAATGACAAACAGGGGCAGGATGAGATCGTTAACCGATAAGCTGGTTTCACGGATCATACGTCGCAGGTTTTCACTTTGTCGCAAGCGTCGGGGTCGGTAGTCCGGAAATAACATCGGGTCGTCCTTCTTTTATAGCTAAATGTAAATGAGCTAAAATGATCTAAATTGCCTAAAATGCCTAAAGTTAAGGAAACGCTACGCTCTATCTCTTTTTTTAAAATTGGCAGAATACCAAAAGTTTAGCTCATTTTAGGCATTTTCAAATTTTAGCGCATTTGACACATAAAAGTTCCAAGTAATATCGACAACAAATATTCGAGACGGCGCAACGGAGTGTTTATTCACAATGTACCGAGCTATAGGCAAGGGCAATTTCTTCATCAGTCAGATAACAGGCGGGATCCGGTGCCCAAATATCACCGCTGACCGCCTCGGCCCGTACCCTGAAATTACCACCGCAAACATCCAGCCAGTTGCACGTAGCGCATCGTCCCTTTACGTATTTTTTCTTTTCTTTGAGCTTGCCCATCAATGTTTCAGAGGTGTCTGTCCAGATTTGCGAAAAGGGTCGATCTTTTACATTGCCAAAGCTGTGGTGACGCCAGAATTGATCGGCATACACCTCACCATCCCAGCTCACGCATCCGATACCGCGGCCGGAATTGTTGCCTTCATTCCATTTCAGAAGCTCCAGGACATCTTTTGCCCGCTCGGGATTTTCTTTCAGCAGCCTCAGGTAAGTGTATGGGCCGTCAGCATGGTTATCCACCGTCAGTACTTCTTTGGGCTTGCCTTTGTCAAATAACCGTTTGGTTTCATCTATGATAAGATCCACAGCCGCCCGGGTGCCTTCATGGGTCAGATCTTCCTCGACCATTTGGCTTCCGCGGCCGGCATAAACGAGGTGGTAAAAACAGACTCTGGGGATATCCATGTCTTCGAGAAGTTGAAATATTTTCGGGATTTCGTTGACATTAAATTTGTTGATCGTGAAACGAAGCCCGACTTTTATGCCTGCAGTCTGGCTGTTTTTTATGCCTTGCAGAGCAGACTTAAACGCGCCGCTGACACCTCTGAAGCGATCGTTGATTTCTTCCATTCCGTCCAAACTGATGCCGACATAGGACAACCCGATTTCTTTTAGGTTACGAGCCATTTCAGGCGTGATTAGCGTCCCGTTGGTGGAAATTACCGCGCGCATACCTTTTTCCACGGCATAGGCCGCCAGCTGCGGGAGGTCTTTGCGAACGAGGGGTTCTCCTCCCGAAAACAACATGACCGGCGAGCCGAAGTCGGCAAGATCATCGATTAGCTGCTTGCCCTGCTCAGTGGTCATCTCATTGTCAAAGGAAGTATTTTTGGCATGGGCATAGCAGTGAACGCATTTCAAATTGCATCGCCGCGTCACGTTCCAGACGATAACCGGGCGCTTGTCCTTGGAAAATTGCAGCAAATGGGAGGGCAGCTGAGAGGAATCACGTCCATAGCGAAGTGCATCGGAAGGCTCAACCGTTCCGCAGTATAATTTTGATATTCCAATCATGACGGTTCTAGTGTGTCCTTAATCAGGTTGCCGATATATTCCTCCGGATCCAGCAAGGCCTGGCGGGTAATAAAAAATCGGTTGCGGCCGGTCTTTTCGCGGGCCAGTTTAAGGCCGTGCTGAAAATCCTGATCTATTTTTTCGTAAATGATTTTTAACTCGATGAAGGATTCTACCAGCTGTTCAATGATAAAATCAATGGCGTCTTCCTCCAAAACGATGTTAATATCATGGTTCTTAAAAAAGTACAGTTCAATTTTTTTAATTTCGTCGTAATACGATTTTATCTTCTTTATCACCCGGCCGATATCCATCGTATTATTGACATAACATGTTGCAACCAGGTCGATACGCGACGGTGTCAAGGTCAGACTATACCTTTCTGCCAGATTGAATTTATTATCTTTCAGGTATTGCCTGATACTTTCTTTTTCCTGCATCAGCAGCCGATCAAAAAGCGCAATCGTTTTTTGGTGCTGATCGGAAGCGGTAAGCGCTGTGATCGATGCTTGCGGTTTTTTTATGATGCTGGAAGTGGCTGGAAATTTTTTTATACCGGCGGATGGTAATTTCCTTTCATACTCAAGCAGTACCTTTTCAACCGCACTGACCAAACCTCTGGCGCCGGTGTTTTCAGCAAAAGCATACTCGGCCAGGATGTG
>CAMYLH010000548.1 GCA_947259065.1 uncultured Desulfobacterales bacterium | reverse complement strand
TTACTCTGCTCCGCTGTCGCTTCGGAAAACCGGTCGGCCGGAAAAAACTCGACCGTGACCGTCGTGCCGCCTGACTCCCGGCAATCCTGCGGTTGCCGGTTATGGGCGCAGTCTTCGCTCTTGCCCGAACAGATATCCGAGCTTTGGGGTAAAAAGCTGCACCGTCGAGAACCCAATTTCATCTGGAAATGATATCGTTCTGAAAAAATTCTCATTCGCAGCAGATCAAACCCTTTGCCACCGGCACCAAAGTCATAGGGCTGGCGGGAGGAGTACTGCATGGTATCATAGGTCGTGAAATAGTTTTCGAAAATCAAGCGCTGATTTTCCTCACTGATCCCGACCCCGGTATCACTGATTTCCAACTCAGGGCCAATTTTCCCGTTTTTTACCGATACGGTGATTTCTCCGCTGTCCGGTGTGTTTTCAATGGCATTGCGAACCAGGCCTTCAACAATTTTATCGATAACATCCGCTGGGATCCAAATGGGCGGTACCGCGGATATCCGGGTCTTTATCCTGCATTTCCGATGGGCGAATCGAGGTTCAAGGGCTCGAATTTTTTTCTCGACGAAGTCATCCAATGGAATTGCCACCGAATGCGTGTCATGGCGGCCGAAGAGTTCTTCAATCCGCTGACGCAGTCGTTGAATAATATCCTTCTCTCCCAATTCCTCCGAAACCAATACTTCCAGCTCATCAGCGCACGCATCTAACAAAGATGACAGCATGTAATAGGTCTTATAATCTTTTTCTCTCAGGATGTCTTCGATCTGATACTGCATTTCAAGCAAGCGATCCAGATTTCTTTGAGCACGATCAAGAATTGAATCCCAGTTACGGTCCTCGAGTCCGGAAAGTTTTTTTCTTAATAGACTCAGAGAAGCGGACAAAATAGAGATCGGTGTTTTCAATTCGTGAGAAAGGTGGTGAATGACGTGGTCTTTGGCCCGGTTCAAGCCCTGGACTTCCTGATAAGAGCGTTTGAGTTCTTCATTAATAGCGGCATTTTCAATCGGAAGGGCAACATAGTTTGCAATGGCACTCAGCAGTTCAACGTCCGGTTGGTCAAAAACACCTTCTTTTTTGTTGACGGCACACAGCACCCCGATCATGCGGTTCTGGATCTGAAGCGGCACATCCAGCATGCTGCGGGTCTGATAATGGGCCTTTTCATCTACCTGGCTGAAAAAATGAGGGTCCTTGGAAGTGTCCGGTACGATCAACGGTTGCCCGGTCCGATAGACATGACCGGCGACGCCCTTGTCAACCGGAAACCGTATTTCCTTCATTTTTTTGCCGGTTTCATCATCATCATACACGGATTCGCGAAAATAAAATTCTTTTTTCTCCTCATCCAGCAGAATTACCGATGCCCCTTCCACTCCCATCAAATCCTGAACTTCCTTCGTAACAAGCTTAAGCCGCGCTTCCAGTCCCCGATACAGGTGCAATGCCTTTGCGATGCGGAAAAGCGCCTGATTGATGCGTGCATCACGCTTTTCCCGGGTAACGTCCCGCAGGGTGATGACCTGCCCGGCCGGTTGATTCTCCTCATCATAGAAAATGGCGCCATCGATAATGATATCCCGCAGCCGTCCGTCTTTGGTCAAACGTTTGGTCTCAAACCCGTGAAGGGCTTTGTCTTTGAACAACCGCTGGATGCCGGACCGGGTTTCCTCTTTTAAATTTTCGGGCACAAAGGGGATGATTTTGCCTTTCAACTCTTCCAGTGACCAGCCGAACACCTTTTCAAACGCCGGGTTCAGATAAAAAACCGTGTTGTCCATGTTGAAGACGAACACAGGATCCGGTAAAAATTCTAGAAAGGCACGGTATCGTTGTTCTGCCCGGCGGCTGGTGCGGGACAATTCCAGGGCACAGACTTCGGATTCTTTTGCCGCCTGCTGAGCCAAAACCCTGTCGGTGACATCCCTGGCGATGCCTCTGAAACCGACATTTTGCCCATGTTCATCTTTAATCAGATTGGCTGAAATCTCCAGATGGCGTTCTTCTCCATCCTTGCGGGCAATCTCCCAGCTGATATCAGCGGTGCCCTCGCCGTCCCGATATATACTGTTGAAGGCTTCAAAGGCAATGCCGGCATTTTTTTCATTCATAAATTCCCGGAAATTGCGGCCCCTGATTTCCTGAGCCGGATACCCGAAAATCCGACAGAGGGCATCATTAAAAAACTTGAAATTACCGTGCAGATCCACTTCATAAAAGCCATCCGCCACATCCTCGATCAGCACTCGATAGCGATCTTCACGGACCTTCGTTTCTTCTTTTTGCAATTGCGGATCATCTTCATTTTGCATCGAAGACAACCCGGTTGGCCCTGAATTTTTATGATGGTATTTGGCGGAAGACATAGGTTCCTAAAATGATCCGTTCTATGTTCGGGGTTCACGGTTCAAAGGTTACAACTGTCAGAAAAGCTTAATTAATTGATCGGGATTGCAATACCCGACGTTACCCATTGGGTTATAATTACTTAGATGAACGGTAACGAAACATTCCCATTGATAAGGGTTAATTGAGTGTTTTAAACCCTGAACGTTGAACCTTGAACCACTCAACCTAGGTTTCCGTTTCAAGAATGCCGAAAGCCTCGGCATCCAGCAGATTGATACCATTGGCCTGTAATACGTCAATGGCCTTTTTATTATCGCTGAAACGAAAAATCATCACTGCTTTGCCCTGGGAGAAACGAATGAATGCATACATGAATACGACATATATGCCGGCCTCTGTGAGCGGTTGCAGGATTGTTGCCAGACTCCCGGGTTTATCCTCGATCTCGATTTCGGCGGCAACGACCTCATTCACAAAAGCGGGAATCTCCATTTTCATCAATATCCGCCTTGCTTTGACAACATTAGATACCAGAAGACGCAGCTGACCAAAGGCGCCGGTATCTACCAGATTGAGTGCTCGAAGGTTAATGCCGGCATCGCCCAGCGCATTGGTAACTTCAAATAGCCGGCCCGGCGCATTTTCGATGGATATGACAATTTGCTTTAAATTCATTTGCTCCTCCAGTTTAAACCGGACACACCGGAATTGACGATTGAATTTTCATTCGAAAAAGGTGAAAATATCCCAATACTCCGACTCAGGCGGATGACCACAATATACGCATTAATAATTCATACAGATATCGTTGATGGGTTGATTAGTTGATTGGTTAAGTGGTTGTAAATATGGATTTATTCCATACTCAAAATAATTGGACACTTCATGTTTTAACTATCGTAACATTCTAAAATTATGACTATAATTTACCTAATCAACCATTCAACCAGTAAACTATTCAACGAGGTATGTAAGGGCCTACCTTAATCTTTCCGTTATCCAGTATCGAGCATCCAGAATCAAGTATCCAGTATCCGGTATCCAGTATCCTGCATCCGGTATGGTGCCACTAAAGGCCTATTCGACATTCAGCTCAAGATTGATGGTCTTGGCCGGTGCAAATCCGCTGGCACTGAAAAAGCGAATCAGTTGCCAGTCATTCCAGTCGACCAGCGTATTGATTTTTTGGACTCCGGCTTTACGCAAATGCCCGATGAATTCCTCCATCAACCGTTTGCCCACACCTTTGCCCTGGGAGTCCGGATGGATGCCGATGGTATCCAGTGTAACGGTAGTTGCTGGAATTCCATATTCACCAACAAACAATTCACACATCACAAAACCGGCCACCTTTTCATCCACCTCGGCCACCAGTGATAGTACCAGTCGATCTTTAGGTTCTAACGCCTGGGCAAACTTGGTTTCATAATATTCCGGACGTGCATGGTCAAACACCTTCGCGTCAATTTCAACCACGGCGTTGAAATCCTCTTTAGTGAGGGGTCGAATTTCAACTTGGGAGGTTGCCATGGATGTCTCCTTTCACAATTTGTGGTTGATGATGTCAGATTGACGGAAGTTCAAACTT
>CAMYLH010000547.1 GCA_947259065.1 uncultured Desulfobacterales bacterium | reverse complement strand
GTGAGAAGAAAAATCGCTGGGAATTTTCCAGGATATCATCTACGGTGGTCCTCTGGGGCAGAATTTGCGGATATTTCGGAGAAAACCGCAGGGCCTTTTCTCCTTCCATCACGGTTTTCCCTAAACCCATGGCAATCGTGGCAATTCCTTCCTCCGGCTGCATTTTGGAAAAGGGATAGTAATTATGCGATTGGGCAACTCCAGAGATAGCCGGATAGAAGTAATCACCATATCTTTCGCCGACGAGCCGTTGAATGATGACCGCCATTTTCTCTTCTTCTGTGCGCTGTCCAACTCGCCTGGAAAAGGCCTTGGGGTTTTGAAAATAAGTGGAGGCATACACCAGCTTGATGGCGTTAATCAGTTGCGACAATCTCAAATCGAGATCCGGATGATCGTTGGGCACCATATACGTTCGATAAAGACCGGCATAGGCGCGAAATTGTGCATCTTCCAATAGGCTGGAGGAGCGCACCGCCAATGGATAGGTTATTCTTGCCAAATAGGCCCTCAGGTCGTCGGTGATCCATTGCGGAAAAGCAGCTTTGCAAAACGTATCCGCAATCTCTTCATCGGGAGCATCCGACTTTGAAAGCCCTTTCAGATTATTTTCCTCAACAAAGGCTTCAAATCCTTCGGTGGTGATCACCATGGCCTGGGGAACAAAAATGTTTATATTTTCAAATTTTTGGTGGATCGCCGGAAGTCGCTTGAGCAGATTGGATACAAAGGCCAGTCCCCGGGCCTTTCCGCCAAGGGAGCCCGTACCGATCTTAAAAAATTCCGTGTCAAGATCAAATTCAGCGGCCTCAAAGTTTACCACGACGCCTTTTTGGCGCCGACTGCGCCGGGCCTGGATGATAGAAATGAGATACTGCCGGTGTTTGTCAACGCTGGAAAAATCATCTTCTCTTATCGGTCGCACCTTGGAGGCCAGCATGATTTCCGTGCGGGCAAAAAGCCATCTGGAAAAATCATTGCGGCTGGCATGATACACGAATGAATCATCCGGAATTTCATGAAGGAGCCTCTCAAAAGAGCGCGTGTTGGACGCAAGGGCGATGACGCGGCCTTCCGGGTTGCGAAAAATGAAATCTCCAAAGCAAAGATGTTCCAGGAAAAAGGAACGTACCTCCGAGATTAACGACGGTGAATTTTTATCGACAAAGAAAGCAGGAATCTCAGCCGCTTTTGCAGCATTGGATGATTCCGAGCTAGTGAGCAACAGGGGTATGTCGAAGCGTTCTTTTTTTATTTTGGAAAGAAAGGCCACACCTGCATTTTCGTCCAATTTATCATTTCGCGGAAAGCGCACATCTGAAATAACACCCAGCACATAAGGTTCATACCTTTCGTACAGACCGTTGGCTTCTTCGTAATTTCTGGCCACCAGGATTTTCGGTCGGGCGCGCATGGTCAGGAGGCGGTGTTCTTCGTTGAGACCTTCCTCCAGCACTGCCTGGGTCTGAGACACCAACTCCCGATAAAGCACGGGCAGCAGGGTAGATATGTAAACCGGAGAATCCTCCACATAAAGTATAACCCTGATTCCGGCTGATTCCGTGTCGTGGGCAACGTTCACCGAATCCTCCGCGCTTTTAACCAGGGCAACCAGAATATCCGTATCGCCCGACCACACAAACGTACGGTCAATTCCGGGGGGTTGGGTGAAGACCCGGCTGGACTCCTCTGAAGGCAGTGCACTGTGGGTTAATAAGATCACCGGCAGGTCTCTATCCTTACTTTTTATTTTCCGCCCCAGCATGAAGGCATCCATATCGGCCAGTTGGAGCATGGTGATAACCAGATCAAAATTTTTTTTGTCCAGTGCTGCCAAGGCTTCCCCGGCTGTGGCAACCCAGGTAAAGCGAGGCGGGTTGCTGAGGTTCAAGCCACGGTATTCATGAATGATTCTCTCGGAAAGGCGGCAGTCTTCTTCCATAATCCAGGCATCATAGGGGGTTGAAAGATTTCTCTGACCTTATTGGCCATCAACTCATGGAAAATTTTAAAATGAGGATCAAAATCCTCGGAAAAACTTTCAATTTCTAGGGTCATGTGAATCTGTCCTTTGGAATATTCATTATACTTTAAAATGCTTATCTTTTATTCAGCTCCATGTTATACCAGACTGAGAAAGCGGAATAAAGGAATGCCTAAAGTGAACTAATTTGCCTAAAATGCCTAAAATTAATGAGACGCTTCGCTCTATCTGTTTTTTTAAAATTGACAGAATACCACAATTTTAGCTCATTCTTGTCCGCCGTTACTTTGGAGGATTAGTTCATTTTTAATTTTAGCTCATTTTCTCAATTAAAATTAAACCCCTTTGAAATTCAAAAAAATATCACTCTGATATGGTTTCAAAGCAAAACTCATTCAAATCACATATTCCCAAAAATCTCAATGAATTTGAGCGCCTGTTTTGATTTGACAAAAAATATGACCATGTCATATTTATAACAAAGTAAATTGAGGAAACCATCATGGAACTCACGAATACAAAATCAAAGTTTAAGTCTCCCGCTTTGCTTTATTCCCGTAATTTCGAAAGGACCTCACATTGGACATCTGGATGACCCTGAGAAAGGCCCGGGACTTATTTCCGAATAAGTTGGCCGTCGTGGACGGTGACTGCCCGGTCACCTATGCCCGGATAGGTGAACGCGTTGATTCACTGGCACGATTTTTCCAGACCCGTGCTGTCCAACCCCAAGACCGCATCTCCATTCTCGAAGTCAACTCCGCCGCGTTTTTGGAAACTTATTATGCGGCAGCAGGTATCGGCGCAATTTTAAATCCGCTGAACTATCGCCTGGCACCGCAAGAAATTGCATTCATATTGCGAGATTCCGGTTCCCGATGGCTGGTGGCCGGATCCCGTTTTACGTCGCTGGTAAAAGGAATTCTAAAGGAAGACACACCCCTGGAGGGAATTCTCTGGATCGGAGATTCATCCTCCTTTTCTGAGGGTATCACCTGTTACGAATATGAAAATGCCGTTCGCGACCATGCCGGTCTATTCAAGCCTGCAGCCATTCGTGAAGATGATGTTGCCCATCTTTACTACACCAGCGGCACCACCGGACGCCCCAAAGGCGTGATGCTGACCCATAAAAACGTTTGCCTGCATGCCCTGGGGACCATTGCCGAACTCAAACTGACGGACAGCGATGTCTGGGGTCATATTGCCCCCATGTTTCACCTGGCAGATGCCTGGGCCGCGTTCGCCATTACCTGGGTCGGCGGCTGCCACGTGATGGTGGCCCAGTTTGAGGCTGAGGCAGTGATGGCCGCCATTGAGAAGGAACGCATCACTCTGAGCAACATGATTCCTACCATGCTTAATCTGATGATCAAGCATCCAAAGGTCGGTGAGTTTGATTTTTCAAGCCTGCGGGTGATTCTAAGCGGCGGCGCGCCCATTGCACCGGAAGTCGTCCGAAGTATCATGGACGCATTCAGCTGTGATTATATTCAGACCTATGGCATGACCGAGACCAGTCCTTACCTGACCTTTAGTATTATAAAGCAGCATTTACAGAACCTGCCGCCCGAAGATCAATTCAAATACAAATCCAAGACCGGTCGCCCATTTATGGGGGTAGACCTCAAGGTGGTGGACGAGACTGGAAACCCCGTGACGGCCGATGAAGAACAGGTCGGTGAAATCTGGGTGCGTGGCGATACCGTTACCCCCGGATACTGGAACCTGGAGCAGGAAACCAAACAGGCATTTTCAAATGGATGGCTTCGCACCGGAGATCTGGCAGTTATCGATAGCGAAGGGTATGTCAACATTGTGGACCGTAAAAAAGACATGATTGTCACCGGCGGGGAGAATGTGTATTCAACGGAAGTCGAAAATGTGCTTTATATGCATCCCAAGGTGTTGGAAGCCGCTGTGTTTAGCGTGCCGGATGAAAAGTGGGGTGAAGCGGTAGCGGCGGCCGTGGTGCTCAAGGAAAACGAATCCGCCACCGAAGTGGAGATTATCGGATTCTGCAAACTGCACCAGGCCTCCTACAAAGCTCCGAAATCCATTGTCTTTTTGGACGAACTTCCCAAAACCGGCTCGGGCAAAATTTATAAAAAAGCACTGCGTGATCCTCATTGGAAATAAATTGGCTTCGTATTAAGGAGAGCTTTACTTGTAATTAATCCCAGATTTACGATGAACTGATCAGAGGGTAGCAGAACCTACGCCAATTTATATAAATTGATTTTATCAACAAGTTTTTATCTAATTTTTGAGATATTCAGAAATATAATAAAAAATTATTGACAAGATCATAAGCAGCATTTAATCAATAATTAATTAATCCGCCGGATCTTTGATCAAACAACAGTCTTCAGTTTTCAAAGAACACTTGACGACCCTAAATGTACAATTTTTCAGAGCGGATTAATTAGGTGAGCGTTTACCATCTTTTTTATTCAAGGAGGTATTAGCGATGGCCCCAAAAGAATGGGAAACTCATAATCCTGCCGGCAACAAGCGCGTGATTGTCACTAAAAAACTGCCGGGAACCTTGTGGCTGCAGCGTCTCACTCAGGCCGGCTGTAAAGTGGAAGTATGCACCTCCACGGATGTGCTCAGCGTTGATGAAATCAAGGCCGCGGTAGGAACCCAATGCGCCGGCGTTTTGGGGCAGCTGACGGAAGACTGGGGCGATGAGCTTTTCGCCGCTCTCGAGGCCGCCGGGGCTACAGCCTACAGCAATGTTGCCGTGGGCTATAACAACGTCGATGTGGCTGCCGCCACCAGACACGGCATTCCGGTCGGAAATACCCCGGGCGTATTAACGGAAACCACTGCTCAAATGGCGGTCACACTGACCTTCGCTGCTGCCCGGCGCACCGGCGAAGCCGAACGATTTTTGCGGGCGGGCAAATACAAGGGCTGGTTGATGACGCTTTTTCTGGGAGAACTTTTGTGGCGCAAG
>CAMYLH010000546.1 GCA_947259065.1 uncultured Desulfobacterales bacterium | reverse complement strand
GCAGCCGGGTGCTTCTCGCTTTGGGGTTGGCGACAACTTCTTCTATTGAGGGACGTACCACCCTCTTTGTTAGAATTCTGACTTGCGGATTTTGACCGCAAGCACACTGGGGCAGTTGCGGTGGGCAACAACATCCTTTTTCAAGGGTCTTCAATTGATGTTTTACGATGCGATCTTCCAACGAGTGGAACGAGAGCACACATAGGCGGCCGCCGGGATTCAAAAAATCAACGACCTGGTCCATGAATTCTTTCAGTCGCTCGAGCTCCTGATTGACCACAATTCGCAGTGCCATGAACGTCCGGGTGGCCGGGTGGATCTTTTTTTTGGACGACGCATGTCTCGGGATTGCATCCATGACAATTTGAGCGAGCTGTTTGCTGGTCCGAATCTTTTTTTGCGTTCTGGCTTTTACAATTTTATAAGCGATTTGCTTTGCCCAGCGTTCCTCGCCAAAGTCTTTGAAGAGGTTTCGCAGATCTTCCGCGGCCAGATTGTTGATGAGATATGCCGCAGTTTCTCCCGATTGCCTATCCATGCGCATATCCAGCGGCTCGTCAGCTCTGAAGCTGAATCCCCGGCCGCTGTTTTCAATTTGATGGAGCGACACACCGAGATCCAGAAGAATTCCATCAACTGCAGCAATTTTTAATTGTGACAGATAATCAGAAAGATGGATGAAATTGCCGTGAAACAGGCGGATATTGGATGCATAAATATCAAGGACTTTTTCAGCATTGGTAATGGCATCCATATCCTGATCAATACCGATCAACAATCCTTGCGGGAGGATTTTTTCGCAAATTTTCATGGCGTGGCCACAACCACCGATGGTGCCGTCGACGAATATTTTTCCGGGCCGGCAATTGAGGTAATACACCACTTCTTTCGGCATGGCCGGGATATGTCGGTAGGGCATAAACTCAGAGTCCTAACCCGGCAATTTCGTTTCTGACCTCCTCTTTCTTCATGTCTTCTTCCAAGTTCTTTTCCCTTTGACCAGATTTCAAAATGATCGAGTACGCCCACCAGAACAATTTTTTTATCAAGCCCGGCATATTGTCTCAGACTCAGGGGAATCAGAACGCGATCCTGTTTGTCACATGTGCATTCAAAGGCAGCACCGATAAACACACGCCTGAAACGACGCATGGTTTCGCTTGTTTCTGCCATGGATAATATTTTGGTTTCCAATTTTTGCCATTCTTTGTTTGGATAGACCACCAAGCAGTTGTCCAAACAAGATATCATGGCACCATCTTCTCCGTCTGCCCTGAATATCTCACGAAACCTGGCCGGAATGATGATACGCCCCTTGGCGTCAATCGTATGAAATGAGCTTCCTCGAAACATTTTTACCTATTATCCACATTTATCCACTTTGCTCCCTTATTAGAGTATAGATCTATTTAAGTGTCAAGAAAAAAAATAGGACAATCTTGGTTTTTAATGTGATTTTAAAATGTTAAAAATATTTATTGAATTTCAAAAGCGGTGGAGTAAGGTGGAGGGTGAATACTGGATTTCAGGAGAGAACCATCAGACTGAACATGGCAATATTACCCAGGCAGTGAATCGTGATCGGTACCAACAGGCTTTTTTCTTTTTCGTAAGCGATTGCAAACACGATTCCACCCACAATCTGGGTGATCGGAAGGTGGTGTCCATCGTAATGGGGCAATACAAAAAGCGCGGAGCTGAACAGAATGGCCGCAAAAACACCCCATCGCCTAAAAAATCCGAAGATGATACCTCTAAAAAATATTTCTTCCCAAATAGGACCGATGACACCGCCCACCAGAAAAAATATGAATAATTGCCGTGGTGCAGAAGGCAGGGGTGTATTAACAAGTTTTAGCGGATTTATACCGGCGGCAAACATTACCAAAAACAAGGCACCTGCGGTAATACCAAAACAACCAGACCAGATCAAGCCCCTCATAAATCCTGGAAGCATTTTTGATCGGGACAACCCGATTGCGTTGGGATTTTTTTCAAACCGGTCGGCAATAAAAACAAGGAAAAGTGCTTCTAGACAGCGGATGATGCCCAGTGCCGACAAATGAGACCCGGGTTGCCCCTTTATCACCCATCTGAAAATGGCTTCCATGGCAAAAACTGCAGTAAATGATATCGCCAGGGTTTTTAAGGTGATTTTGTTTGCTTCCATCCCAGAGACCTCAAGGCATGATACGCATACATTTGGCTATACCAGTTATCCGATGTTTGTATTCTCTCCAAAATCGGTTTAATTGCGCTTGGGTTTCGGCGCAGCCCCAGTGATGATAAAGCCATGCAACGGACATTGGTATTTTTATCATTTAGAAATGTCAATAGATCGTCGTAGGTGGCGGATTGTCGGCTGAACGCCAGAGTTCTGACAAGCCAATATCGCTCCTGGGGGATATGGCTTTTTAGCAACCGTGGATATGCCCTGTGATCGGCAATCTCCAGTTTTTCCTGCTGAATCGTTTTTAAGGCCGCCACACGGGTTTGCCAATTTTCGGATTCCAAGGCTTGAGATATATCTTTAAAACTGATGTTACCGCTTCGGTTGGATTGAAAGTATACCAGCACGATAATGCCGATAAGCAAACACATGATCGAAGCCGTCAAGGCCGCAGCTTTTCGATTAAGAAATAAAAAAAACAGGTAGTACAGAACTGCGTGTAGAACCGAATAGAGCAAGACCGGAAATCCAATCAGCAATGATAGAAATGTAAATCGCCGGAATGGGGCTTTGCGATCCATTCTTTGTGAGATTTTTTGCAGCATTTTTTGTGAATCTGATAAAAATTGCTTGAGCGGGATTTGAAAAATCATGTCTCCACCGGATCGGAATACAAGGCTGTCTTTCTGCTGGATGATCTTCAAATCAACTTTATCGGTATCCGGCATCACCAGGTAACCGTTGGCCATTAACCTGTGTTGGAGATTCAGGTTGATTGAACGGGTCTGAATATTTTCAAGCGAACTGGTTTTAATCGTTTTTTGATCCAGGGATTTAAATGCTTCTGCAGGGTAGAGGGTGTAGGTATAATAGAAATCACTGAACTTTCTTCCCATATGATTGGATAAGAGCAGGTTGTCTCTTAAATCCAAAAACATGTCCCTGTCAAATTGAGTAAACCACAGCAGGGCCAGCAGTGGGATGGGAATTAAATGCATCAGCTGCTGCGTTCGACTCGTGGGGCTGTCCCCATAGGATTCCCGTCTCGCTGTCAACTTGAAAAGAACGGGGGGGATAAGCACAAAATATAAGGTGGGGATCAGGCAAAATCCGTGGATGTTAACCAAAAACAGGACCACCACCCAGGCGAATAGAAAAAACAACAACATCAATTTATGGCATTGAAAAATCCGCGTCCAAATCCAGGCCGCCGCCAAGCTTCCACGGCCCGAACCGCTGCCACTGCTGTCGACCGGTCTGTTCGAGACGCCGGTCGACCAGCTGCGGAGCCCCGACGATCCGACCGGCGGCGTCACACGCCCCGCGTCCGACGCGATCGTCGTCGTGCCCGCCGACGAGCCGTCGACCGACCAGCCGCCCGTCGACGAGCCCCCGACGACCGAGCCCCACGCCGAGTCGGGAGACGACGGGGACGACGATGCTCGCGACACATCGTCGGCAGTTGATGCAGCCGATGCAGATGATGCAGCCGATGCCCACGCAGCGGCGACCATCCCGGAGCCGCCCGTGATCGTGGAGGCGGAGCCTGAGGCCGACATCCCGACCGTCGATCCCGGTGACGATCTGGTCATCCTCCCACTCGACTCCGACATCGCCCCAGATGTGGGGTCGACCGTGCCGGGCGCCGCACCGTCGCCGTCCGACCTCCCTCACGACAGCGCTGAGGTCGCGCCGACGCTGCCCGGTGGCACGGCGGCCGCAACCACACGGATGATGGCGGTCACGGCGCCGGAGCACCTCCCTCGCCGACACCGTGGATTCCCGTGGAAGATCCTC
>CAMYLH010000545.1 GCA_947259065.1 uncultured Desulfobacterales bacterium | reverse complement strand
AATGCGCTCTGTATACTCAAATTTCACATAACCATTTAGTATATTGATCTGTATATCATCTAATTTGGGATGTTATACAGACGAAGCGCTATTTGGGATCAGATTCCATATACATTGAGACTATTTGCAAAACTGCCAAACTACAGATACGTAGATGAAAGTCCAAAAATTGAAATCCACATGAAACTCGGGTTTTCTTATCATATATGAATTCGTTATTAATTCAGATAGAGAAACGATATCACAACGTCTTCTCACATTTTCTATCTGGTTTGAGGTTCATATTCAACCATTTTTTAACTCAACAAATGGTTTAAACATCTGAACCGTGCGTTGTTCATCGCAGTGTGTAGATTGCCCTTTCAAACCCACCAAAAAATTAATGATGAATTTTAAGATTTGCTGAACAAACCTAAAACGCCCGGCCATTGTAGGTTTCCCCTGGCCAATCTACAATCTACCGAAAGTTTATATTGCCTAAATCGAACCTTTGATGGTGTGCGAAAAATTTGGGATTAGTGGACGTAACCTGCATATCTTTAGAAGGTTAAAAGGATAACAGATACCAGCAACCAAGGGCAAAAACGGATCTGTCAGACTTATCATTGGTTTTTGAAGTGGATGATATTTTGAGTTGAGCAAACAATTTCAAATTTCAGCGGGCAATCGATTTTTCTCAAGTAATTTTAGATAAACATTTTCTCAAGAGATTAATTCTGCGTTCATTTTGACCACTACATGTCCCCACCCACCACAAGAAGGACCTGTATCGAAGCATCCGCTTGTGTTGAACATGACCTCATTTGGGTTACGCCCGTTCATAAGATTCTCGAAGAAAGCATTAATCAGCACCGTCAGATTCGGCATCAAAAAGGAACATACCCGATCCGGATTCTCTTTAGTGAGTAAATTACCGGAATTATCAAAAATCAGCTGTTGACCAACAATATGACCTGAGTGACAACCTTTCGATTCGATGACTTCGGCAACCAATCTGTATTTAGATGCTTCAATCGCATTTTGAAACAGCTTTTGAAATTTGGGGTTTTTTTCAATTATTGACCAGTCGCTGTCTTCAAGGTTCAGTCTTTTACGGATTATTTCTGCGATTTGGCTCTTGTCCATGTTGCCTCCTTGTGTTTGTCCTTCATCGCTTTAAAAACAAAGCCGGAGTCTAAATAATTCAGTATCATTCGCTTTACCAACCTGCAATAGGGATCGCTTTTGCAATGTTGGCAGCATATACATTGATCTGTTTCATGAGGTCCATGAGTTCCATGTGAACCTCATGTGTTTCAACAGATTCTCTCCGCTTATCAAGCAGCCGTTCCATGTGCTGGTTGCGGTATTGTGACTCCAGTTCTAAGTACTTAGTTTCATGTGCAATAACTTTCTTTACCTTCTTAGGGCTTGACTTCGAAAAGGCATTTTTCAAACGGCGAATTTGCTTACACACCTTTTTATTGTAAGCCAACAACTCCTTCTTGCCCGGTTCCGAAAAATCCATGTGCAATTCATGCTTTTTGGAAATCAACGGTATCATATTCCGGTGGATGATATCGCCGATACTCTCCATGTCCTTTGCAATGGACATCATTCCATATACTTCACTTACCTGTTCTTCTGACAGTTCCTGCCGGCCAATTTTAAGCAGGTAATCTCCGATCTTTTCCTCGAGAAAATCGATTTTATTTTCACGCATATCAAGACCTTCCATCAGCGAAAGTTGCGGATAGATTTCATCCTGTTGGGGCTCCGCCGTCGTAAACGGAACCATAGCGGCCCGCAGCATTCGCCCCAGGATTTTGGCCATCCGGGAAATTTCTGTGCGAACCAGATTAATTGCAAATTCTGGTGTTGAGATCATACTGTCATCGAGGTACCAGGTAGACGGTTTAATCCCTTTTTCCTCCTCTTTGTCAGGTAAAATTTTAAGTATGTATTTTGCAAAAACCGCTGTAAATGGGAGAAATACAAGGCCTAAACTCAAATTAAAAATGGTATGCGCATTTGCAATTTGGCGCGCAGTGCCCGAATCAAATTTTACGGCAACAGCCCGAATTATATCTGCAAAAGAAGGAATCCAGATAATAAACAAAAGTACTCCCGCAATTTTGAAAAGAACATGTGCCAAGGCCACTCGTTTTGCATCACGGGACATCCCGATACTGGCAAAACCGGCGGTAATGCAAGTGCCGACATTGGCGCCAAAAATCAAGGGAATACCGGCTTCCAGGGTGATCAACTGTTGTTGCGCCAGGACAATCACAATGCCTGTAAATGCACTGCTACTTTGAATAAGCGCCGTAAATGCAGTACCAATCAGCAAGCCTGCCAGGGGATTTTCCAATCCCTTCATAAGATTTATAAATTCCGGGTAGGTTCGCAGTGGTTTCATCGCATCGCTCATCAGCTTCATTCCGAAAAATAGAATGCCGAAACCAAGAAGGGCGTCTCCCATGTGCTTGACATGGTCGGTTTTGCCAAGCATCCGGACAATAAACCCGATGATAATCATTACAAGCGCATAATCGGTTAGTTTAAAGGCAATTAATTGGGCAGTGATTGTCGTGCCGATATCAGCACCCAGAATCACTCCCAGAGCCTGAGCAAAACCCATCAATTCTGCCTGCACAAAACTCACCAGCATCACGGTTGTGGCACTGCTGGATTGAATCACCATTGTAACGAAGGCGCCGACAATAAACGCTATCACACGGTTTTGAGTCAAGGCCGCGAGGATTGCGCGCATTTTGCTCCCGGCTGATTTTTTCAAACCATCGCTCATCTTTTCCATTCCATAAAGGAAAAGGGCCAAACCACCCAGCAACCCCATGATCATAAATACCCAGGAGGTTTCAGCCGTATCATAACCACCGGCGTAGACGGGGGTGGCAAAAAATAAAGATGTGAAAAGGATGAAGAACAGTAATTTAAATGGCGTTTGTAAATATTTACCAGTCATGATTGCTTCTACTGTT
>CAMYLH010000544.1 GCA_947259065.1 uncultured Desulfobacterales bacterium | reverse complement strand
GGCCGGCGCCCATGCGGTGGGAAATTCTTTTAGATTGATTCAGAGCGGCACCGCGGATGCCATGATCACCGGAGGTGCCGAAGCGGTCATCAGTCCCTCGTGCATTGCCGGTTTCAATTCAATGAAAGCTCTGTCTACCCGCAACGATGACCCCGAGAAAGCATCGCGGCCCTTTGACCGGGACCGGGATGGTTTTGTGGTCGGGGAGGGCAGCGGTATTTTAATCATAGAAGCCCTCGACCACGCCCTTGCCCGCAATGCGCCTATCTATGCGGAAATTACGGGTTACGGCATGACCGGAGACGGGTATCACATGACCTCACCTCCACCGGACGGAAATGGAGCTGTTCGCTGCATGGTTGCTGCTCTTGAGGACGCCGGACTGGACGGCAACCAGATTAACTATATCAATGCCCATGGAACTTCCACGCAGCTTAACGACCTGTATGAAAGCCGGGCGATTAAAACTGTTTTTAAAGCACATGCCCATTCCTTAGCTGTAAGTTCCACTAAATCGATGACCGGTCATTTGTTGGGGGGAGCCGGGGGAATTGAGACTGTGTTTACGGCACTCAGCGTGTATGAAAATATGATTCCACCAACCATCAATTATGACAATCAGGACGAGGAGTGCGATCTGGATTATGTGCCCAACATAGCCCGCAGCATAAAAGTCGAAAATGCCATGACCAACTCGTTTGGTTTCGGCGGCACCAACGCCACCCTGATATTATCAAAATATAAGGGATAAGCATGTCGACCAACGTAATTCAAACGCCCATAATTATCGGTTGTGATCACGCCGCCTACCCTCTGAAGGAAAAGGTTAAAGCGCATCTTATCGAAAAAGCCATCGATGTGGAGGATGTTGGCACCAATAGCGACCTCTCGGTGGATTATTCCGACTTTGGCGCCAAAGTGGCATCTCAGGTTTCAACGGGGAAATACGATCGGGGGATTCTGCTTTGTGGTACCGGTCTGGGAATGTCCATGGTGGCGAATAAATTTCCCCATGTTCGTGCTGCCCTTTGCAATGATCTTTTTTCCGCCATTATGAGTCGTCGACACAACGATGCCAATATTCTCGTCATGGGCGGACGGGTAATTGGAGAGGCCTTGGCCGGAGAAATCGTCAAAGCCTGGCTCGAAACTCCCTTTGAGGGTGGTCGACATCAGAAGCGCATCGATAACTTTGAAAACCTTGAGAGGATTGAACAGCGTCTGGGTGAAAAATTAGAAAATCACATGCCATCAGATAACGGGTAGCAAGCACGCTGAACACTTCATCATCTTTAAAAAGTATTTAAGGCAGCAAATTAACATGGCAGAAAAAGAATCTCGTCCCTCTTGGGGAACTTATTTCATGAACATTACCAATCTTGTTGCCGAGCGATCCACCTGTACCAGACGAGCCGTGGGTGCGGTTCTCGTTAAAGATAAGCGCATTTTGTCAACGGGCTATAACGGCGCACCGACCGGTTTGAAACATTGTCTCGAGGTCGGTTGTTTGAGGGAACGGTTGGGTGTTGAATCCGGGAAAATGCACGAATTGTGCCGTGGTATTCATGCAGAGCAAAACGCCATTATACAGGCCGCCTACCATGGTGTATCCGTCAAGGGTGCCACCATTTTTTGTACCAACCAGCCATGCTCCATCTGTGCACGTATGATCATTAATGCCGGTATTCAAAAGATTTATTACCAATCCGGTTATTCAGATTCATTGGCCAAGGAGCTGCTGCAAGAAGCCGGGATTGAACTGATGCAAATTGATTCCGATAATCGGGGAGAAAGCTCATGAAATGCCCATTTTGTGGAGAGATTGACAACAAGGTTATCGATTCCAGGTTGAGCAAGGATGCCAGTGTAATCCGGCGGCGCAGGGAATGCATTGACTGCAGTCGGCGTTTTACAACCTACGAGCATATTGAAGAAATCCCCATTATGATCATCAAAAAGGATGGTCGACGAGAAGTATTTAACCGAGAGAAAGTCCGCAGTGGTGTGAAAAAGGCCTGTGAGAAACGTGATATCAGTATGAATGTCATCGAAGAGTTCATCGATGACCTGGAACGTGATTTGCGAGAAATCGACGAAAAGGAATTCTCGGCCTCCGTCATCGGAGAGAAGATCATGGTAAAACTCCACGAACTGGATGATGTCGCTTATGTGCGATTTGCATCGGTTTATCGGGAATTTAAAGATGTGAACGATTTTGTTTCCGAATTGAAGAGTCTTTTGAGTAATCACGAAAAGACAGATGACAGAAAACAGAGAACGACAGACCATAAATAGACGACAGGCGGTAGAAAAGAGAGACCGTACGTCCGACTTCCAAGTTCTGTCCTCTGCTTTCTAACCTCTGACTTCTGGCCTCTATCCTCTGTCTTCCGACCTCTGCCTTCTGTCTTCTACCTCCGATGTTATAGAAATTATGGATGACCGTCATTTCATGAATATGGCTCTGGAACTTGCAGTCAAGGGCGAAGGCTTTACATCTCCAAATCCTTTGGTCGGTGCTGTGGTGGTAAAAGACGGCCAAGTCGTGGGAAGGGGATACCACAGGATTGCCGGTGGTACCCATGCAGAGGTCAACGCTCTTGACGACGCCGGTGGTCTTGCGAAAGGGGCGACGCTTTACGTTACACTTGAACCCTGTAATCATACCGGGCGTACTCCCCCCTGCACCCGTAGGATACTGGAGCTGGGGGTCGGACGAGTGGTAGCGGCCATGAAAGATCCCAACAAAAAGGTGACGGGAGGTGGCGCTGAATTTTTAGAACAGAACGGGGTGCAGGTGACCACAGGTGTTTGTGAGGGGCAGGCCAAAAAATTGAATGAAGTTTTTATTAAATACATTCGCTCCGGTCGCCCTTTTGTCATGGCAAAATGTGCAGCTACCCTCGATGGCCGGATTGCCACCCGTACGGGGGACTCCAGATGGGTAACCGGCGAAACAGCGCGGCGATACGTTCATCAGTTGC
>CAMYLH010000543.1 GCA_947259065.1 uncultured Desulfobacterales bacterium | reverse complement strand
GAGTCGGCTGGATGTCGCAAGGTCTTTTTTGTTGATGTAAGCGAGCAGAATATCATGGATTGTCAAATTGCAGCCAACCGCAACGGTCATATTGCCTGCACCCACGGAGGAGAATCGCTTGCCGGACTGCTGACAGCCAAAGAGCGGGGAATCATTGACAGAAAGGAAATTGCAGTGCTGGATTCCACCGCCCACGCGCTTAAATTTTCCGGATTTCAGGATATGTATTTTGCTCAGCAGTTTCCCCGGGACTACAATATTTCTCCGAACCCGGATCTGATCAACGTTCCGTTTTATATTCAGCCCCAGGATCTTGATAAGGTACCGGCGCCCGGCAAGCCCCTGAAGGGTGAGGATTTTAAACGCTTTGTGAAACGGGTGGCTGAAGAAATCGCAACAATGTTGGATCTAAAAAAAATTAGATGATGGCCCCCAAAAGAAAAGCCCGATGAGGTAAAAGATATGAAGAAATTTTTGGTTGTTGGCACAGGCTGCGTTTTGCTGACAGGCTTGCTTTTAGCATGCACAACCCAAAATGTGAGAGAGCAAAAAGCCCAGGCGGAAGCCACCAGACATCTTGGCGAGGTCTATTTAAATCAGGGCAAATACAGACTCGCGTTAAAGCAGCTAAAAAAAGCAGAAGAGTTGTTTCCCTCTGATCACATTCTTCAAGATGACATCGGACTTGCTTATTTATACCTGAAAGATCCCGATCTGGCCATAGATTATTTCAAGAAGGCGTTGGAGATAAAAGACGATTACACCCCGGCCCGAAACAACCTGGGCAATGCATATGCAGAAAAAAAAGAATGGGATAAAGCGATTGAACAGTATAAGATAGTGACCACGGATCTGCTTTACGGGACACCTCAGTTTCCGCTTTCCAATCTTGGGTTTGTCTATTCGGAATTACAGGAGTATGGACTTGCGGCGCAATATTTTCGCAAAGCCCTTGACATCAAGCCGGACTTTGTACAAGCCTTATATGGCCTGGCGAAAACATATATGGCAACGGACAGGGTCCCGGAGGCCATTGCAAAGCTGGAAAATGCCGTTGACATATCTCCCGATTCGGCTATTTTATATTTCGAGCTGGCAAGAGCCTATGCCCTGAACGGGGATTATACAAAGGCCTTGAGTGCTTATCATAAAGTCGTGGAGCTTAATCCGACTAGCACACTGGCAGATAGAGCTCTGATTGAGGCACGAAAAATAAAGAACCGGCAATAACATTTTCAGCGCCGAATCTGAATGATTGCTGCTGGATACCTGAAAAGTTCGACAAGAAAATAAAGCAAATGAAGCTCCCCGCCCCAAGCGAACGGGGTATTTAAAAGATAAAAAAATGCGAATAGCAACCATACCGGATCGGTAATTGGGTTGTCATTCGCATTTTTTGGTTATAAATTTTCTGTTAATTTGCTGATCAGTAAAACTGATGATTGTGACGGTTTGGTGTTAAAGCCTGATCCCCTGCTAGATGTTCATATTTTTTTGCTTAAGCTTCACAATCCTCGGGGTAATAAATATCAGCAACTCATTTTTGGAATCTGACTTGCTTTGACTTTTAAACAGCCAGCCCAGCACCCCGAGCTGTCTTATGCCCGGAATTCCCTTTTCACCATACTGAATTGTTGATTTCACGATGCCGCCGATGACAATAGTGTCTCCATTGTCGACTAAAAGCTCCGTTTCGGCTTCATTCGTGGATAAGGCCGGTTGATCCGCAGATGGGTCGACTACATCATTTTTGGTGACAAAAACTTTCATTACGATGCGGTCGTCCGGTGTAATATTGGGTGTGACTTCCAGCAGTAGATCAACATTTTTAAATTTTACCGTCGCATTTAGACCCGAGGCATCCGCTTCCAGGTAGGGAATTTCCAGTCCTTGTTTTATCTTAGCCTTTTTATTGTCAAGGGTCACGATTTTCGGGGATGAAATGATATTGGACTTGCCCTCGGTCTCGCTGGCTATCAGCTTGGCATCAATAATCTCAAAAGGAGTCCCGGTCAACTTCTGGAAAGTGCCGCCAATCACGGCGGATGGAATGGTGGCCGGCAAATTACTCGCTAGTCCGGTTAAAGACAGGGTTGCATCGCCGATGTTAAACGGACCTGCGCTTATCGCCCCCCAGTCAAAGCCGAGGTCTCTGGTAAAGGCGGTATTAACTTCGACAATTCTGGCTTCGATGATTACCTGGGGTGTCACTTTATCGATGATTTCTACGATTTCCCTGGCCTGGTGGATCTTAGCGGCTGTGTCGGTGATGATAATTTGATTGTTGCGAATGTCCACACTGGCCTTGCCACGGGTTGCCGTCAGAATCGGGGTGACATGAGGCAAAATCTCACTTTGGGCGTCAGAATAGTTGATGGGAATGTATTCGGTTATCAGCGGCTCCAGGGCTTTTTGCTGATCTAAAGATGCCTGATCGGCTTTGAACTTTGCCAGTTTGAGCTTTTCTTCCTGGGCCAGAGTGCTGAGGGTGGCAATACGAACGATGTCACCTTCCATGGTCATTCCCAGCTGATTCATTTTGAGTACGAGGTCGAGTACTTGATCCCAGGGTACCGGTTTATCCAGGGTCAGGGTGACTTTCCCGGTAACGTTTTTATCAATAGCGAAATTTTTGCCGCTAATTTCCCTTATGATTCGAAATACATTTTTAATGTCGGTATCATAAAAATCAAGGGCAATTTTTTCTCCGTTGTATCTTTTGGATGGAGTGACGCCCACCGGACGTTCCTGCTGCGACATTCCCTCTGTTGCTGGTTTCAGCTCCCTGGAAGCACTTTTACGTTTCTCCCGGGCTTCAGATGACACCAATGCTTTTTCAGATATCTTTTCAGAGGCGGCGGAATATCCGGTTGCAGGCTCAGCCAGGACTTTCTTCCAGGCCGGAACTTCCAGGCCGGAAGTTTAGCGTCCTCATAAGGTCTGGGCGGTATGGAGGAGGCGGAAAAGTCCACCTTGATGATATTATCGGTTTGCTTTACAAGGTAGGGCACTGATTCACGCAGCTCAATTACGACGACGGTGTTTTTGGTATCAGGCTGTTGTGTCGGGGTAATGCGATCCACCGCACTTTGGAAACGGGTGGTGATTAAGGCGCGATTGCGGTATTCAGGCAAATTGGTATCCAAAAGATCAAGCCGTAGCCTCTTATCGGAAATCTTGGTTAGTTGATAATCAACCGGCCGGGTGGTCCCGATAATTAATGCGGATTTTCCGGCTTCTTCACTGGCAAAATCGATACGGTTCAACCAGGCAAGTTTTTCTTTTTGGGTTTTAGTTTTCGGCTGGAGAACCTGATTTTTGGAAAGTTTCTTTTGCTCGGAGTTGGTGGCCGGCAGATTTTGGGCGACAACCGGTTTAGCCTCATTTTTAATTAGAGGTTCCGGTATATTACCCACATAAATAAATAGACCATCGTCTGCCGGCAAGGCAGAGAATTCTGATAAATGGTCTTTTTTAGTTTCCAGTACCATTCTTATCTTTTCCGGGTGACCGTAGTAGCGGATTCCGCTGACCCAATCAGATTTAACAGTGATTTTCTGCTCTTTCTTGTATGGACTTTTGATGCCATACAAGTCAAAAACAATGCGGGATGGGTCGCCGGCTATTATGAAGGATTTGTAGTTTTTAATTGTCCCGTCGGCCTTGACATCAATGACTACATTTTTTTTCAGCGGTGTTGCAGTTACTGAAGTTATTCTCGTTGCAGGCGGCGCCGAGGCTCTTTCAGGTTCAGGTTCAGAGCTAATCTCGATATTTTCTACCGGAACATCCTGGGCTGTTGTTTCAGCGGGCGGATTATCGGTTTTAGAAAAATATATGTGCAGTCCAGTGTCATCCGGCTTAATGCTGTAGGAAAGGTCCTGCTTTAGGGCAATAAATATTCGAGATGTT
>CAMYLH010000542.1 GCA_947259065.1 uncultured Desulfobacterales bacterium | reverse complement strand
GCATCAGCACCGTTGGGGTCGGTGCTTTTCAGCTGAAGAACAATCATCTCAGCACCGAATTCCTCAACGCATTTTTTGGCCCAGGCGGCAGGATCGGAAATGACATCTTTGAAGGGCGCGCGCGCCGCTTCCGGCCACTCATCCGGCTCCATATCCCAGATTTCCATGGCAATCTTGGGCTTGTTGGGCATGGCGCCTTCGAACTGGTAGAAGGGATAGCAGGCCTCTCCGCCGACAGTAACGGCTTTGTCTCCCTTACCCAGGGCGATTTCCTTGATACTGCCCGTATAGGATTCTTTAAAAAATTCAAAAGCCAATGTTACCTCCTTATAAACTTTTACCGGTTAGTGCATGCAGTGTCCCTAGATTGGAAACATTGCAGCGAGTTAACCACAATGAAAACCGTGCTTCTGACAGGTACTTTAAATTTTTTTACCCCCCCCTTTCATGAGATTATTTATGAATATAATCTACAAACGGTAGATTTATGGCCTATGAATATAGCGTTGACCGGTTAGCCCGTTAGCCGGTTGTATAAACGGGCTCAACGGGCAAACGTGATAACCTAATAATGAACTAAAATTCAAAATGACTAATCCTCCAAACTAACGGCGGACAAGAATGATTTAAAGTTGTAGAATTCTGCCATTTTAAATCGACAGAATACCTTGATTTCTGAGATTTAATTCATACTATATAAGTCTACAACACCACTTGCCCCAAGACCTGCCGGTGCTTATAAAATGCCGAATACGATCATTTATCTGGAGTGGATCGCTTTGTCAAGAGCAGAGCAAGTCTGAATATCAATTTCTAATTAAATCACATTCATTACAAGGGATGGTTCAGAGGTTCGGGGTTCTGGGTTCAGAGTTATGGGTTTAGGGGTTCTGGGTTCAAAGGTTCAGGGTTCAGCCCAGCCGCCGGCCAAAAAAACGGCCGGTCAAATCGAAAAAGAAACTTTAATAAAGCGAATATCGAATGTCGAAGGAATGTATTCTAACTATTTTATAAAAAGATTGGGCGTAGCGATTCCACCCTTCGTCCTTCGTCAATTGTCATTCGTCATTTTTTTCCTGGCCTCCAGGCGGGATTTTAGTTTTGGGAATTGATTCATATCCGTATGCGGTAAAAAGAGGGCGGCCACATAATTGTCCATGTATGAAGGTGTGTCCGACAATTCAAAGTTGGTCATTTTTTTGGTAACTTCCGATACATCCTGCCGGATACGATTGGTCAACGAACTCATCCTGGCACCCATCAAGGAGCCGTTACCGATAAAAGTGACCCTATCGGTGTCCATTTCCGGCAGCAGACCGATGGTCATGGCTTTTTCAAGATCCACATAACTGCCGAATCCGCCGGCTAAAATGATATGCTCGATGTCTGAAATATTCATTCCCACTTCTGTCAACAGGGTCAAGCAGCCACTGTAAATGGCGCCCTTGGCCCGGATGAGATTTTCGATGTCGATTTCAGTCAGGGCAACATCACGGCCGATCTGGGTTTCATCTTTCCAAGCCAGCACGTACTCATAAATACCGTTGTCTTCGCGGATGCGGGGGGTGTCCAGATCGCGATCAAATTTGCCCAGGTTGTTAATCATCCCCATTTCAAACATGACGGCCACCATGATAATCAGCCCGGACCCGCAAATACCTTTGGCACGGACATTGCCGATGGTGATAATCATCGGCTCGAGGGTAACCGGATCCATGGAGAAATCTTCAATAGCTCCTTTGGCAGCACGCATTCCGAATTTCAGCCCGCCGCCTTCAAAGGCCGGGCCGGCGGAACAGGCCGCACATGCCAGCCATTCTTTGTTGCCGATCACAATTTCGGCGTTGGTGCCGACATCCAGATAGAGCGTCAGGGCCTCGCTGCGATAAATTCCGGACCCCATCACGCCGGCGACGATGTCCCCGCCCACATAACTGGAAACCGCCGGATAAACCAAGGCGGTGACATGACCCACCAGATCCATACCCAGGTCGGCGGCTTTTATAGGCGGATACAGGGTGGCGGCTGGAACGTAGGGGGCACGCCGGATAGACCGGGGATTGACGGCCAGCATCAACTGAATCATGGTGGTATTGCCGGCCAAGGTGATGGTGGAAATATCCTGCGGATCGACGCCGGATTCTTTCACAATCCGTCTCAGGATTTTATTGATGGTTTTAATAACGACCGCGCTTATTTTTTCCAGACCACCCGGTTTTTCGGCAAAGACAATGCGCGAAATGACATCTTCCCCATAACTGATTTGCCCGTTAAATTCCCCATGCTCGGCCAGAACCTCACCGGTGATTAGATCGATAAGCTGTCCATAAATCGTTGTGGTCCCGATATCCATGGCAATGGCATAATTCTGACGGGTCGTATCGCCGGACCGAACATTAATCAGGCGGGTTTTGCCGACCTTGCGCACCGGCCGGACCAGAGTTGCCGTCACTTTAAAATCGTCTTCGCGCATCACATCCGGAATTTTGCGAATCACAGAAAGATCGACCTCCAGGCGATGCTCATCGTGTTTGAGTTTCAGATAGCTGATCAGTCGGGTCATATCGGGCAGGTTGTCCTGGGCGGTGGGTGCGGGAAGCTGTAAAAATTTTTTTTCGACGGGCGCCACAAACAAACCCTTTTCCTTCAGCTCCTCAAAGTTAAATTCCTTGATATGGGCTGTCCGTCGTGGAGCGGCCTGCAGCTTAAGCACGCCGGCGTCTATAGCCGATTCTACGGGAATACGGACAACCAGATCGCTTTTCACGATAGCCAGACAGGCCAATCGATAGCCTTTTTCCCGATCTTCTTCGCTGAGTTTTTCCGAAATTCCGCCCTCAACGGCACCATTTTCAATTAGAACCCGGCATTTGCCGCAGACGCCTTCGCCACCACAGGAGGCGTTCACATGCACTCCAGCCTCCAGAGCCGCACGAATAACCGTATCGCCGTCCTGAACCTGAATCGTTGTCTCGTAAGGTAAAAATCTAAT
>CAMYLH010000541.1 GCA_947259065.1 uncultured Desulfobacterales bacterium | reverse complement strand
CTTCATATGAATTAAATCTACGACATCGATAGCCGGATCTGGTTTAAACAGCGAACCGCAGAATAACGAATATCGAACCGCAGAATTTCGAAGGGTGGTTTCGCTCTCCGAGGCGTAGGCGCTAAAATTCCTACGAGCCCGCTTCTCTCCGAGGCGTAGGATCGTGCCGCTACGAGCCGGAGGCCAGCCCGTAGGCTTCATAGGCTTACAGGCCGGAGGGAAGGCTTTGCTCAGTCCTTTTAATAAAATAGAAAGAATACATTCCTTCGACATTCGACGTTCGATGTTGGACGTTCGATGTTCGACGTTCATCAGTTTCTTTCTCGATTAGACTGGCTGCCCTCCATACAAGCGGGTAAACTTTTCAGACCAGTAGTTGGCCTGACACCCGACATCTGACACCTGGTTCTAATGTCTTGTCATTCCCATCTTATAGTTATCTTCAACAACCAACTTGATCTCATCGGAATAGGCCTTGAGTTCCGGTGCATACATGGCATAACCCCGGGTGGGCAGCGCGCTGAATTTTCCCGGTGTTTCAGTCCGCAGCCGATAGCTGAGACTGTGCCGGCCGCGGGCCAGGCGCTGTACGAAAAAGCAGACCTTTCGATCGCGGTACTCCACATAAGCACCCATCTCGTTGCCGGTGTAGCCGCTGCGAACGTTGACCGGCTCAAAGCCGGCTGCTTTCAGATCTTCAAACACCAGGTACTCATAATCGTTTTTACTTTCAATCGTAAGTTCCACCTCTACCAGATCTCCGATCTTTATCGCCGCCAGGTTTTTCAGTGGTACGCGCGCATACTTCTCCACTTTGCGATCCGTCACCTGACCTCGTGCGCCCACGTCCTTGATCTTTTTTTCCACTTCCTTCAAACGGTAAACCTTACGCCGGACCTTAATTTCAAGACCCGCCCGCCCGATAAAATCCTCCAGGGTGAAATAATTCAGATAGGCGTTGAAATATATGGCACCCCGGCCGGATTTGCGCAGGGTCAATGTGTGGCTACCCGTGCCGATATCCGTACCCTCAAGGATGAATTTGTTATCAAAGGTAAAAAGATTTTCAGCCTTGATTTTCACTGTTTTCTTTTGGATGCCGTCGAAGAAAATATCCAGGGTTAAATCCGGCCGGTCTTCGCCGCTGGCGCTGAGATATTCCGCAAAGGCTTCCACGATGACGGCCGTATCTCTGGTGCTTTTCCAGTAGGTGGCATGTTTGCGGTTATTGAGCAGGTATTTCACCAACCGGGAGGCTTTCTGACTTTGAGGCGCGGTTCTACTGAGAAGCTTGAGGTAATATCCATGGGCCTCGTATTCGCTGCCATACCAGTACCACCAATAAGAACTGTTGGGCAGATTCAGGTAGGCTGTCTGGTTTTCATCGTCGACCACCAGGTATTGCTCGATATTTTTTAGAATCATGGTCAGTTTTTCGGTATCTTCAACTTTGTGCAGGGCGATACCGAACATCGCCTTGGCATAGACCGCCAAATGGTTGCGGTCACGATAAAGGTAAGTACGCATTTGTTTTTGGTCGATGTTGTTGGCGACTAAAACCATATACACCAGGGCATCCAGATTGTCGGCGCGGGATTTGCCGTCTTTCTTGTTGTGGTTCCAGCGGTTAAGCCGCTCGAGTTCCCTGTTCTGATAATCCTGCAGCCAGCGGATTCCACCTTCCAGCATACCGGCCGGCAATTTAATGCGGCTATCCCGGGCGATTTGCAGCCCATGCACCACATAGGCCGTGGTGTGCGGGTAGGATTTTTCGCCATATCCGCTGAACCAGCCCCAACCGCCGTCTGACAACTGCATATCGGCTAACCGCTTAACACCGGCGCGCGTCATTTCATCGACGGTTTGCCGGTCAAAAACCGGGTTGTGGTCATAGCGCCGCCACTGCCCGGATCTTTGAGTATCCTGGCCGAGTTCCTGGGCATTGAGATTGGTTCGCTTGGCTTTGATGGCCGCTAAATCCAATCCCATTTTCAACAGGATTTGCCGGGTAATCACGGTCGGCAGGAAACGGTTGAGTGTTTGCTCCGTGCAGCCGTAAGGGTAGCTTGTCAAATACGGTAACGCATCCACCATGGCTGCGGCAAGGGACGGTGAGAAACGCAGTTCAAGTCTGGATTGATCGACACGGCGTTCAGCCGGCACGTCAAACGAAACAGCTGTTTCGCTGGCGTCATGCCGGATGACGCCGCTTCGCGCGATTTGTTTGGTCATGCCATGCACATAGACCGGAAATTGCATTTGGACGGCGTCGGACGCTTCATCGGTCAGCGCTTTCATGCGGATGACGGCTTCGCCTTCTTTTAGCGCTTTGACCCGCCAATCCACCCGTTTTTGGCCGTCGCGATCTATGGTGATCGTCTTGGCAGCTTTTTCGGCGGGCAGCAGGGCGAGGCAGCCGCCTTCAAGTTCCAGCTCAACCCGGGCTGTTTTTCTGCTTTTCAGGTAATTGTGAACATTGGCCGACAGCACGACTTCATCGGTTTCCACAAAAAAGCGCGGCGCTTGCAGGCGCAGAATTATATCTTTGCGGGTGACCACCTCAACCGATCCCTGCCCGACCTTCGTGCCGTGACCCATGGACCACACCAGGACTTTCCAGCCGCTAAGGTTTTCCGGCATGGCAAAAGCGACCTTGGCCATACCGGAGCTATCGGTTCGAATCCTTGCAGCCCAGAAGGCGGTATCGGCAAATTTGGTGCGGACATCCTTTTTGCTCTAGCCGGGTCCCGATATTGTCGTCAAGGTCGCCGGGTGCAGACTTTCGCAGTACCGAGCTTCTGGCAGCTGTTTTGGGCTCAGCTGCTGTCGGCGCCATATCCTGACGGGCTGACGCTTCAAGGGCCATCTCACCCTTGCCGGTCACCCCTCTTTCGGCGACATCCTGGGACATGAATTGTCCGAAAATCCCGATAGTGCGCATGGGAATCTCTTTTTGCTTTAACAGGTTATAAAATCGTCGAGACAGGCTGGATTCCGTTTGAGGCTGATGGTGCCGCCGCCATTTCCAGAAGAAGCTGCGGATCTCCGGCACGTTGGAGCCGCCGGCAATATATTCGAGGGCGCGGTCATATACGGTCATCACGGCCGTGCCCTGAAAGGGTTCGCCGCTATAATCCGTGAGTGCAATTTTAAATTCAGCGGTCTCTCCGGGGCGATATGTTTTTTGCGACGGAGTGACCTTTACATTCAGCACGCGTTTTTGTGGCGGAACAACGATTTCACGGGTTTCGCTGTGCAATTTGCCTTCATAAACGGTGAAGGCTTCGACAAAGATATTGGGCATGTCTTTGTGAGTGACGGCAATCTGCGCAACGCTGCTTTTACCGTTCATGCGGATGACTTTGGGCGGCAGGTAAATTCCGTTGGCCGGCCGTATGAATAAGACCACCGCAGCACCAGCATGATCGGTGTTGATCAAGAGCCGGACATTATCTCCGGGGGCATACTCGTTTTTATCCGGAATCAGCTCGATTTTAGCAAAGCGATAGCCGCTGCCGTCATCGCCCTGACCGCGTACAGTGAAAATATAACCCCCTTCGATGGCGCGGTTTTTAGCATCCGTCACCGTAAACGACAGACGATATTGCCCCGGCCGCGAGGCCTGGATCTGAATGTCGGCCCGGCCCTCGGCATCCGGATCCAATTGCCAGCGTTTGACCTCGGTCTCCTGGGGCGCATTATCCCGGTAAGCAATGCGATGCAAACGCAGCAAACCCTTTCCCTGAACCGGTTTGGCCGCCAGGGTCTGGACCTTGAAACCGGCCCGGACCGTGTCGCCGACGCGATAGTGCCCGCGATCCGTCCAGGCATAAACCTTAAAGGGACGGCGGGCTACCAGCACATCACCTTGACCGACGATCGTGCGGCGGGATTGATCACGGACTTCGGCGCTGATGGTGTAGCGATGATCCGTATCCCCATGGATGAGCCTGGCCAATTCGGTATCAATCTCGACGCGGACGGTGCCGTCTTCTGCGATCTTTACTTCGCCGTCGGCGACGATTTCCGGTTGCTGCGGGGACCAATGCTGCCACCAACTCCAGATCGGTCTTTTACAGCCCCACTGGCCCCAGCCGGGGTACCAGGCATAATCGTAACCATACCACCAGTAGCCGGGACCATAAAACCAGTCCCAGTAGAATTCCGGATACCAGCGGCCGTCGTGCTCGGTTCGATAGACCTTATATTTTACGGTGGCGTCGGTAACGGGCGAACCGAAGTAGTAGTCGGCCCTGATCATTGCGCTAATTTGGTCACCCAGCATCACCGCTTCTTTCGGTGTTTCGACCGTCACCTCAAACTCGGGCTTCTTATATTCTTCGACGCGGAAGGTATTGCCGCCGTAGACGATTCCGGTGCCGTGGGAGATCCGGTAAACACCAAGCGCTGCATCCGACGGGATCATGTACTCACCTTCCAGCCCGCCGTAATCATCCGCCTGGATGTTCTGTGAAAAGACCTGCTCGTTTTTCGGATTATACATCGTCACCGTAAAGCGTTGACCGGCAAAATTGGATGAATCCGCTTTGTCGTATCTGGCATGCCGCACCCA
>CAMYLH010000540.1 GCA_947259065.1 uncultured Desulfobacterales bacterium | reverse complement strand
AAAATCTGTCATCAGAAAGCTCAAAGGCTGCACGCGACAGCTCGCGTTCAAAGCCGATATTAGGTATGGAGCCATTGCGCTTAAAAAAACCGGTGCTCTGTGGTGTCAGGTCGAATTCCTTGCCGACCGTTTCAAGGTCGGCGCCGTCTTTGAGAGCAGACAGCAGTGCATCGGCATCCATTTTTGCTCTTTCATTCTTTTTTTCTTGAATCAAGTCGACCTTGACCTTTTCCTCTACTTCCGCGAATTCGGGAATGCGGGCTGCTTTTCTTTCGACAATCTCCAAGAGATAATATCCGTCAGCCAAATCCTGAATTTCACTGACTTGTTCTTCCGGAAGATCAAAAGCGACCTTGGCAAATTTTGATTTGTCCTGCACCCCCTTTTGGGGTCCCTGCCGAGTAAAAAAATCAGTTGTGTTAAGGGCAAGTTTTTGATCGACGGCGATTTCATTTAAGGGGCGGCCATCAAAGGCGGCATCAAAAACAGATTCAGCTGCATCATAAGCCAGCTGTTTGGCACCCTCGTCGGCCAGCTTTTTGCGGATGTCGTCCTCGGCGTCGGTCAATGGTGTGGTTGAGGCTTCATTCACCTTTTCCACTTTAATCAGATGCCACCCGAATCGTGTCCGCACCGGGTCGCTGATCTCACCGGAATTCATAGAAAACGCTTTGTCTGTAAAAGGTTTAACCATTGCTTCTCGCTTAAAGGTGCCCAGATATCCGCCGCTGTCTTTGCTGGGTCCCTCGGAATATTGTTTGGCAAGTTCTGCAAAATCCTGCCCTGCCCTGGCCTTCTGCAAAATATCTTCGATTCGCTTTTTCGCTTCAGTCTCCTTTTCGGTGTCGGCATCCTGGTCCACTTCAATCAATATGTGGCGCGCCTCAACGGTCTTGGGATTTTGAAATTCATTGGGGTGGGCATCATAGTACTCCTGGATTTCATCATCAGGGATGTCAACCTGAGAAACCCAGGTTTTCGGTTCAAACTTAAGATAGCGCGCCTTCAAGGCAGGTTCGGTTTTATAGGATTCCTTGTGGGACTCAAAGTATGTCTGCATTTCTTCAGTCGTTACGGATATACCCGTATAACGGTCTGATTCAAGCAAAAAGAAATCCAAATTGACCATGGCATCGTTCCACATGTACCACTCCATGGCCTCTTGGTCCGATACTTTGACGCTGCCGACAATGAGGTTGTTTAGTTTGTCCGTCAATATTGAATCTCTTTGACTGATCTCGAAAGCCTCGGGAGTCAAATCGTTGCGATCCAGCACCCCTTGGTAACGGCGAGGGTCGAAGACACCGCCTGTTTGAAAAGCGCTGATACTTCTAATAGATCGAGACAGTTCTTGGTCGGAAACCCTTAATTCAAGTTCAGCGGCTGCCTGACGCATGAGAAGTCTATCTATAAGCTGGTTTAAAGCCTGTTTGTCCAATTGCAATGTATTCATGAGTTCATCATTCAAGTTGTTGCCAAAGCTCTGTCGCACCTGTTCGATCAGGCGTTGATATGCGTCGCGATAATCGTCAGTGGTGATCATTTCTCCGTTGACGGTTGCGACCCTGCCTGATCGTTGAGAAGTCCAGCTGCCGACGCCCCAAAGTACAAAGACAACAACAATTGCACCTAAAATGATTTTTATCAACCACGATGTTGCGTGTTTTCGCATTAAGCTGAGCATATGAATCCTCTCTATTTATCTGCAAGTTCCGATGTTATCGAAAACTTTTAATCCCTGATATAATTATAATATCAAACAATCAGAGTGACCGGTTTTGCTTGCCGATCCATCTTCGTTCCTACGGTTGTTGAACATAGGGCACATAAATACTCGTATTTGTCTCCTTCCGGAAGCACCAAAAGGAGTCGCTTGCGCACCGGAGCTGCCTGCTTGCATCGCGGACAATAAAGCTCCATGGCATCAAATTCCTTGTACGCGTCGACAGTGTTCGATCCCGGTTGAGAAGTCGACCACGGATATCCGATTTTTTTTGAATCCATGTTCATTGTTGCCGTCATTCGTTACGGTCATCGGCAGCCAATTGCCAACACATTGGCCTTAAGCTTTTAATATTATTTTCAAACCGCGTGTTTGTCAACAGATTACCCAAGCTTAACTACATTCAGCTTTAAGATAATTAATTTTATCTGATTTCACAATAAATATTGACACTGCCGTAGCCATTTGTTAGAAAATCCTCTGGTCACCGGGGCTGTAGCTCAGCTGGGAGAGCGCATGACTGGCAGTCATGAGGTCAGGGGTTCGAGCCCCCTCAGCTCCACCAGTTCATACTAATAAAAAGGTTAGTATTCAGCTAACCTTTTTTTATGGGATTTACTCAACGAGCAAGATAAGGGTCGCGGTAACAAATAAATCCGCATGGATGGGGATAATTTGTAGTATAATAAGGTATTGATTCCGAAGCTCGTAATCCGGATAGGCCGGAATTGACGATTGGATATTGATCCGCCGGAGGACCTTAAATAATTAATATTCGATCATTTGATGATCACCTACGCACAATCAAGACATAACCGCAAAATCTTAGCGGCCATGGGAATCCTTTTTATCGGGGGCACGGTCTGCCTTTTTTTTCAGAATGCAAACGCCCAAAGGGCACACGTATACCGAGAAGATGCGCTTTCCCGGCCCGCCGGACCGATGCGATCGAAACAGTCCGCCACGCATCTTTATTTTGCCGATCGGGATAATTATTATTTGATGTCTGAGCAGCGGTCCGTATCCCATACGGGAAACTCGGTCGATTTTGCCCGATCCATTGTTGAGGCTCTAATAAAAGGGCCGCAAAATTCGCTGGTACGCACAATAGCGGCTGACACAAAGCTTAGAGCAATTTACATTATTCCTGATGGTGACTGTTATGTCGATCTGTCCCAGGCCGTTGCCAGAGACCATACCGGAGGATGCAATTCAGAACTTCTGACAATTTATTCGATCGTCAATTCTTTGATATTAAATGTCCCCGAAATTAAGC
>CAMYLH010000539.1 GCA_947259065.1 uncultured Desulfobacterales bacterium | reverse complement strand
TGCTATACACCAGCTGAACGAAGTAATTCAGTCACTGGGTGAAGAGAATCAAGTTATTTTAACTACACATAATCCACTTTTCGTTGATAGAAAACGCATAAAATCAAACATTATTGTGGACTGTGGAAAAGCACTGCCTGCAAAGAGCATTCAGCAAATAAGGGATCTTTTAGGAATTAAGGCATCAGACAATCTGACCAACGCAAGTTATGTACTTGTTGTAGAAGGTGCTGATGACGTCATAGCACTTCGAGCATTGCTAAGCCATCTAAGTGAATCGCTAAAAAAACTAATTGACAGTCATATGTTGATTCTTGAGCAAATTGGAGGCGCAGGGAATTTGCCTTATAAATTGACCTCCTTAAAGAACTCCTTGTGCGTGTACCATTGCTTTCTCGATAATGATGAAGCAGGGAGAGCCGCATATGAAGCAGCTGAAAATGACGACCTTTTGTCAATAAAATCAACGACACTGGCTAATTGTAATGGCTCTCCAAATGCGGAACTCGAAGATTGTTTTAATCTTGAATTGTATAAAGAGGCAGTGTTTGATGAATTCGGTGTTGATCTTTCCTGTCAGGAATTCCGAGGAAATGCTAAATGGAGTAATAGGGTTCAACAGGCTTTTCTTAGCCAAGGAAAACCTTGGAATGATGATGTAGAGTCGAGGGTAAAATATTGTGTAGCTGAGCTTGTTAGGCAATCCCCAGCGGAATCATTAAACCAACACAAGAGAAACTCTATAGATGCTTTGGTTCGAAGTGTTGAAAGCATGACCAAGAGCTAACAAGGCGCTGCTACGGAAAATTTACTCGCTAGCGATTCTAAATTTCCGCGGAGCGCGGCGTTCTTTGCAATAGGAACCTTTGATGTCGAATGTTTACGTCGAAACCTCGATTGTGGGCTATCTGACAGCCCGATCGCACAAGGACGTAATCTTTCAGGCCCGTCAGGAATTGACTCGCCTTTGGTGGCATGCGCGCCGAGAGCAATATGAAATTGTGATCTCGCAGTTGGTAATCGATGAGGCTGGAGCGGGAGACAAAAAGGCGGCGTTGGAGCGACTGGATTTGCTTGAGGGAATTCCGCTCTTGGACACTACGGACCCTCGAATCGACACGATTGCCGATGCTCTGCTGGCTTCGCAATTGCTGCCTGAGAAAGCCCGTTCGGATGCCGAACACGTTGCTACTGCGGCGGTGCACAGTGTAGAATATCTATTGACGTGGAACTGCAAGCACATTGCGAATGCAGAGACGCTTCCAAGAGTCTATCGGCTTTTGACCGAGATGGGGTGCTCGCCACCTCTTATCGTCACGCCAGAGGAGTTTTCCGAATATGCCTAAACCACTATACGAAGATCCAGTTGTTGCTGAGATTCACGCCATTCGTGCGAAAATGCTCGCTGACTGCGGCGGTGATCACCAGAAGCTAATGCAACAGGTACGCGAGCGTCAAAGATTCTCAGACCGGAAGATCATCATAGCACCGTTCGCGACGCCCAGCAAAGAACAAGCCGTTGGACCGGACGGCGAATAAGGCTGTATCTGTTGGCAGCGGTTTTCACGCCGCCGGTCAACTCAAACGTTCTGTGGCTATGGCGATGACGACTCCGCTCGCTGACAGACTCACCTCAATACCGATGTCGGATTTCGCCCTGAAATGGCGATTCACTGATCCGAAATACGACGTATTGCCGCCTAATCATCTCGCGCAAATTCATCCACTCGATGATCGATCGGCTGGACTGATTTGGAAAATGATCCTTGATGCAGATATTCACGCGGCGGATCCGTTCAAACTTGGATTCTTCAGCCATCACGAATTCACCAAGATTGGGGACTCGCACGGAAATCCCGATGAAGATGCCCGAATTCGCAAATGGCTATATCGTTGCGCTCTGCCATTCGATCGCGTCATCTATCTTTCGTGGCAACCAACATGGGCGATCAGAACAACGTGGAAAATGTTGGTAAAATACTGGACGTCGTTTTATTACCCAATTTCGGACGACTTGTCGGTCATTGATGAATCACTTGAGTGGTGCGTACTGTTCCATCACGAACATGAAATTCACTTTGGCACAAACCGTCCACGCAACGCCACGGAACAAACGGATGAACCGGAGCCGGATTAGCGTCGCGCGTTCGCTACGCTCATCAACGTCAACTCCCGGCCCGGTTGTCCTCAAAGTTAGGCACACCACACAGGAAATAAATCAATGAAGCTTGTACTCAGATTCCTTGGAACACTTCTGTTTGCTGTTGCGTTATTGTGGGTCCTTTCTGGCTTTGGCGTTGTTGGGCAGTCTGAAGTCCCCAGTAATGTGGCTGAATCTCCTGAAGCATCAGGAAAGATGCTTGGAGTATTGCTTCCGGCAGCACTGTTCGCTGGCCTCGGACTGTGGTGTTGGCAAAAGCCTCGCAGTAAATAGGAAATTGCTCATCAACATAATAAATTGTGGATCCCAGATAGATGGCCCGCTGCAACTACTGCAAAAAGTGGATTCTTGGTGGTATCAAAGAGGGAACTTATCGTTATTGCAGCAAGAAATGTCGTGAAGATGGCTTCCTTGTTCCGGTTGTTGAAAGTGTCGACACCGCCGCACTGGATTCGTTTGTTCATGACGTTCACCAGCAATCTTGTAGTAATTGCGGTTGTCAAGGTCCGGTTGACCTGTACACGAAGTATAGTGTCACATCACTTATCTTTCACTTCTCATGGACAGATTCCCCAAAAGTGTGTTGTCGCAGATGCGGAGTGAGAAGCATCCTTAGCGGCATGACGTGGACATTCTTGTTTGGCTGGTGGAATGTTCCCTTTGGAATTGTCGCCACACCTTGGCAACTAGGCAGAGGTGTACGTCAACTGTCTCCCGTTGACAATTGCCGGGAATTATTAACAATTACTTGCGATAATGCAATACACTGGAAATCAAATATATGGATTTCCGTTAACTTTACGTTAGAAGGCGAGTCAGATCCACTTATACCCAACCATTCGGATTTGACATTCCTACAATGGGCCCCAAGAAACGGACGTGAGGCACGTATGTCACTTTGGTTTCGGCGCAGAGATGGTCGGAGCAGAACCCACTATTGTTCGCTGCCCTTCGAACCGCTTGTCATCATCGCATTCTTAGGCATCCTCGTTGCATTGCTCCTTGCAACAATACAAACGCTCCAGTCGTAGCTGCTATGGCTGTGTGGACAGGCTTGCAAGCACCGCGTCGCAGCCGATGGACGTGCTACTTGACTGCTCCGAGTCCCCGGCAGATAATGTAATGGCTATTTGGTATCAACGCTGTTGATGCTGGTGCGAGTTTCAGGTAACGCAGGAGTGAATTATGCTTCGAACGGTGGAAGCACAAATCGATGGCCAGGGGCAGGTACGGCTTCTGGAACCGGTTAGTCTGGCGGGTGCGTGTCGCGCTTTGGTCGTGATCCTAGAACCGGAAGCCACGGCCACTCTTGCGGAAACGGCTTTGCTGAGCGAACCGGCATTGGCTGAAGACTGGAATCGACCTGAGGAGGATGCGGCGTGGTCACACCTGCAGCAGGGGCCATCGTCTTAGTACGGTTTCCCTTTTCCGACTTGTCACAGGTCAAATTACGCCCCGCTGTGGCGTTTGCTCATGCAGGGCGTGGCGACTGGATCCTATGTCAGATCACGAGCAATCCGTACGCTGATCCACGCGCCGTAGCGATCACCGACGCCGACCTCGACGAGGGGGCTTTGCGCGTGAATAGCTATGCACGTCCAGGTAAGTTGTTTACGGCAAGCAGCGGGATTATAGTCGCACAAATTGGCCATTTGAAATCGGATATGTTCCATCAGATACTTGACAAACTTATGGAGATACTCCGTCCCGCTGCATCCCCGTAGGTCAGTTTGGAATCACATCGCCGTCTAACCAAGGCATGCAGCAGAGCCGTAACAAGCGGTCTGGTTTTGCTTGCAAGTTTACTCACGGCCTGCTGATGCCAAACGTTCGTCGGCTCTTCAAGCGCCCTTCAGACTCGATCGACTTTGACTTCCATGGAAAACATCGACTTTCTCCGCGAAATCAAGAAGATCGCCATTACGTCGGTTTTTTCCGATAGCCAACTCTACGAAACACTCGTCTTGAAGGGTGGCAATCTTATCGAT
>CAMYLH010000538.1 GCA_947259065.1 uncultured Desulfobacterales bacterium | reverse complement strand
GTTAGGCCGGTTGGGCCGGTTGAGCCCGTGAGCCGGTTGAGCCGGTGTGCCCGTGTGTCCGATAATTAATGATAAACAAAAGATTTTATTTGCCGAACGGCGGCTGCAACGGCCCAACGGGATAACGGTCTCAACGGGCCAACGGGATAGCGACATCAACGGGCAAACGGGCTCAACGGCCTCAACCGATGTAATAACTTTCTAAACACCATAAGTGTATGACTATGTCTTACTTTAGAGTCAACGAGAACTGTAACGGCTGTTTGTCCTGCGTGGAAAATTGTCCTGCCTCGGCCCTAAGTTATGGCGATCGGGACAATCGACGAACCCTGCAGCACAATATGACCAAATGCGCTCGCTGCGGTCAATGCTGGCGAATCTGTCCGCAAGAAGCCATCGAGTTTCAGCACCTTTTGGTCGGACAGTGGGATGATGTGGTAACACTGGATCTGGTTCGGTGCCGGGTATGTGGCGAACCCCTTTACTCGATGCTCTATCAGCAAAAAGTGGTCAGCAAGGCGAATACAAACACTGAACCACTCTGTCCGCAGCATCGGCAACGGCAGGCCGCTTCGATGTGGCCGCTTTCGAGACCGGTCAGGACCCGCTCAAAATCGGGGGACAAATGATTGTCGGAGATTTGAAACCGCTGGCAGAAATTGTATCAGCGATTAAAGAATATAAGCAAGTACTGGTTCTCGGCTGCGGCAGCTGCGTCACCGTTTGCCTGTCGGGCGGCGAAAAAGAAGCTGAACAGCTGCGTCACGAACTTTCTCAGACGAGGCATTATGAGGGCTTTCCGCCGAAATTTGAGGTGGGGTGCATCCTCAGGCAGTGTGAGGAGGACCTGGTGCTTGGATATCAGGCAATACCGGCCGGCACAGATGCCATTCTATCGCTGGCCTGCGGCGCCGGCGTGCAAACCCTGGCCGATGCATATGATCCACTGCCGGTGGTTCCAGCACTCAACACAACCTTTCTGGGTGCTTCCGCCAAGCCGGGGAATTGGGTCGAAATGTGCCGGGGATGCGGCGATTGCGTGCTGACCTTCACCGGTGGTATCTGCCCGGTAGCGCGTTGTGCAAAGAGCCTTTTTAATGGACCCTGCGGTGGATCGCATAACGGCAGTTGCGAAGTCGGTCTGGATACACCCTGTGCCTGGGCCATGATTTATTACCGGCTCAAAAGGCAGAACAAATTGCACTTATTAGAAGAAATACGGGCCCCTAAGGACTGGCAACCCGGCGGGGCTGCAGGCCCGCGCAAGCGGGTACGTGTCGGACTGGGGGATGGGTAGACCGTTGAGCCGGTTATGCCCGTTGACAGGTAGGAGCTGTTTATCGCATACAGGTTAGGTCGAAAAAAATCATTTATAATTACTTTATCCGGCTCAACCGGAGCACGAGTTCACGGACCCAACCGGCACACGGGCTAACGGGCTAAACCGGCCAACCGGCCAACCGGTGAACCCATCTATTATGGAAACTAACGAAATTGAAATACTGTCCGTTGGTGTAGACGTCGGAAGCTCAACCAGCCACCTGGTCTTTTCCAATCTGGTGTTGAAAAGAGATCAGCGTTCGGTCACGCGGCGTTTCAACATTCAACAAAGAAACATCATTTATGAAGGCAGAATCATCCATACGCCTTTATTGGATGATAATACCATCGATATTGTCAGATTAACCGACTTTTTTAAAGAGGAATATAGACACGCAGATATTGATCCGGCCGATATTCAAACCGGTGCGGTGATTGTTACCGGTGAGTCCGCTCGAAAACAAAATGCCAGGCAAATCGCCCAAGCGTTGTCCAATGATGCCGGCAGGTTCGTGGCGGCGACAGCCGGACCCAACTTCGAGAGCTTAATCGCCGCATTGGGCTCGGGGGCTACAACGCGCTCTAAGGATGATAACAAAACGATCTTATCGTGTGATATCGGTGGCGGAACCTCCAACGTCGCCATCTCCAGAAATGGAGAGGTCTTGTCGACCAGTTGTTTATCTGTCGGAGGTCGGTTGCTGGGCGTTGACTCTAATGGAAAAATCTGGCGGATCGAAGAGCCTGCAGCCAAAGTGATGGAGAATCTTGGATTTATGTATGAAATTGGAGACGTCATCTCCAAGGCGGATATCGATCGAATCGCCCAAAAATTTGCTGAAATATTATTTGAGGCCATGACGGGTCCCGCGACATCCCCTTTAGCCCGGCGCCTTATGCTGACCGCTGACCTGAATTTTCCAAGCCGTATAGACGAATATTCATTTTCGGGGGGTGTTGCTGAGTTGATGTATGGGGGGGTAAACAACTTTGACGATATCGGGCACATTTTGGCCGATAAGATAAAATTGTTGACACCAGAATTATCAGCGCCCGTGATAGAGCTGCCGAATAAAATTAGGGCAACCGTCATTGGGGCGGGCGCCTATTCATTATCAATTTCCGGGTGTTCGGGTTTCAGGGATGACGAGATATCTTTTCCGATCAGAAATGTTCCCGTCATGCGGGTGGATGTCGATCAGGCCAAATTAAGTACTGAGCATGTGATTTCGCAAATAAATGCCTCCTTCCAAAGATTTGATCTGGGCGAAGGCGAGGAAATTATCGCATTATATTTCAAGAATCCGGTCAGGGTGTCATATCCTCAGCTGGAGTTGTTTGCAAAATCCATTGAAAAGGCCCTTGCCAATACCATTAAGAACAAACTGCCGGTCATTTTGATCTTTGAAACGGATATTGCCTGCAGTGTGGGGAATGTCATTCGTCGCGAAACTCAGTTGAAAACAAACCTGCTGTCACTGGATGAGCTGATGCTGAAAGAAGGCGACTGGGTTGATATTGGCGAGCCCCTGGTGGACGGTCAGGTATTTCCGGTGACCGTTAAATCACTTGTGTTTCATTGACTGTAGACAACTAAACTACCATCAGAAATGGCATTTCCTATGCCAACCAATTTTCCAGAAATTCTTGCTGTAACCAATGCAACTGAATTTCTGAGCGCAGGGATTAATTC
>CAMYLH010000537.1 GCA_947259065.1 uncultured Desulfobacterales bacterium | reverse complement strand
TGCGGAAGCATCTCCGGAAGCAGCAGGTAAGAGCTAACCCGGATAAACCGGCCTCCGGCTCGTAAAGCCTACGGCTCGGAGAGAAATAACAAATTACAAGCACCAAATTACAATATCCAAATCTCAAATAAGATCAAACGTCCATTGTTTCGTCCGCCTTAGGCGGATTAGTCATTGTGATTTGATTGTTTTTTATTTTTGTGCTTTTTGCGCCTTTTTGCGGCTATATCAGGGTTAAATATTCAATCAATTCTCTTCAGTCCGCCACCGCTTTGATCCGATCCAGATTGGTCTGAATCTTCTGCTGTTTTTCCAGCAAGACACCTTGCTTTTCCCTCACTTTTTCGATGACATTCGAGGGAGCCTTGCTGAGAAAGCCCTCATTGTTTAATTTTTTAGCCACCGTCGTCAGCTCGGCGGTCAGCTTTTTAATCTCTTTTTCCAGACGTTTGGTTTCTTTGGCAAAATCAATGATACCTTCCAGGAAAACAAAAATGGAAGCACTGTTTACTACAGCCGTAGCCGATGATTTTGGCCTCTTGGCAGAATTTTGAACTTCCAGTGAACTGAGCCGGGCAAGATTGATGATGATGTCCTGGTGGGTTTCCATGATCATCCGTGTTTTTTCGTTTTCCGACTGTATCAGCACCTGCAACGCCTGGGTCGGCGAAATATTCATTTCTCCGCGCACATTGCGGATGCCGGTGATCACATCCATCAATATTTCCATTTTGGATTCTGATTCCAGCAGCAGGTTTGTATCGGCTGCATCGACAGCGGATGCGGGGTATGCGGCCTTCATAATCGAGCCGTTTGTTCCGGGCATGTGCTGCCAAATTTCTTCAGTCACGAAAGGGATGAAAGGATGCAGCAAAACGAGGGTATCGCGCAGAACCCGCCATAGAACCGCCTGGGTCATTTCTTTTGCGCGCGGGCCTTCCTTATCATAAAGGGCCGGCTTAACGGCTTCAAGGTACCAGTCGCAGAATTCGTGCCACACAAAATTGTAAAGCGTTGCGGCGGCCTCGTTGAAGCGATAGCCATTCAAGGCATCGGCAACTTCCGTCGTCACCCGTCCCAGGCGGGAGACAATCCATTTGTCCGGCAGTGATAGGTTTTGCAGATTTAAATCTTCGTAGCCGCGATCCAGGTGCATCAATGAAAAACGGGCGGCATTCCAGAGTTTGTTGATAAAATGTCGATAGCCGTCCACCCGCTTTTCAGACATCTTGATATCCCGTCCCTGGGCGGCAAAAGCGGCCAGGGTGAACCGGAAAGCATCCGTTCCGTAGCGATCAATAACGTCCAGGGGATCGATCACGTTGCCCTTTGATTTGCTCATTTTTTTGCCGTCTTCATCTCTCACCAGGGCGTGTACGTAGACGTCTTCAAAAGGGACATCATCCATGAAATGGATGCCCATCATCATCATGCGTGCCACCCAGAAAAAAAGAATGTCAAATCCGGTAACGAGTACAGAGGTGGGGTAAAATGTTTTCAGCAGGGGTGTTTCATCCGGCCACCCCATGGTCGAAAACGGCCACAGTGCCGAGCTGAACCAAGTGTCGAGCACATCGGTTTCCTGCACGAGATCATCAGCACCGCAATCCGGACATGTTTGCGGTGCCTCCATCGCCACCACGATCCTGCTGCATGCGTCGCAGGTCCAGGCCGGAATCTGGTGTCCCCACCAGATCTGTCGGGAGACGCACCAGTCCCGGATATTGTTCATCCAGTCATAATAGGTGTTGGTCCACATTTGCGGTATAATTCTGGTCTTGCCGTTTTCAACGGCGGCGATGGCTTTCTGGGCCAACGGTTTCACGCTGACAAACCATTGTTTTGACAGGTTGGGTTCCACGATGGTCTTGCATCGATAGCAATGGCCGACACTGTGTTGATAGGGTTCGACCTTAACCAGCAACCCCTGTCTTTTGAGTTCCTTGACGACTGCGTCGCGGCACTCAAACCGATCCATGCCTTCAAACTTGCCGGCCTGTTCGGTCATGTTACCATCGTCGCTGATGACTTTGACACTGGCCAGATCATGGCGAGCGCCTATTTCGAAGTCGTTGGGATCATGGGCCGGGGTGATTTTCAAGCCCCCGGTTCCAAAGGACATGTCGACATAGCTGTCTCGGATGATGGGAATTTTCCGGTTCATTAACGGCAGGATGACCGTATCGGCCTCGATGTCCCGGTAACGTTCATCTTCGGGATGAACCGCCACCGCCGTATCACCCAGCATGGTTTCGGGTCTCGTCGTTGCCACGACGATGCCGCCGGGTCCGTTCGGGTAGGGATATCGGATGTGCCAGAGATGTCCGTCGTGTTCTTCATGTTCCACTTCGAGATCCGCCAGGGCCGTGTGACAGCGGTGGCACCAGTTGATAATGTAATTGCCGCGATAAATGAGATCTTCCTCGTAAAGCTGAACGAACACTTTGCGCACTGCCCTGGACAGGCCTTCATCCATGGTGAATCTTTCGCGCTTCCAGTCGCAGGATGCCCCCAGACGCTTGAGCTGATTGATGATGGCACTGCCGTACTTTTCGCGCCATTGCCAGATGGATTCTATGAATTTTTCCCGGCCCAGTTGATGGCGATCGGTACCCTCTTGAGCCAGACTTTTTTCTACTACGTTCTGGGTCGCAATGCCGGCGTGATCCGTTCCCGGCATCCACAGGACATTATCTCCCTGCAGCCGCCGGTAACGGCATAAAATATCCTGCATGGTATTGTTCAATGCGTGCCCCATGTGAAGAACTCCCGTTACATTGGGGGGTGGAATGACAATGGCATAGCTTTTGTGCGGGCTTTGTTCATCGGCAGCAAACAGCTGTTCGTTTTCCCAGTACTCGTACCAGCGCTTTTCGACCTCATGGGGCTCATAGCTCTTGTCAAATTGTTTGGAACTCATCTATATTACGCTCCTTCATATCCGGATTCGGTTTAATACCTGAATCTTGAGGTTTTATATTAAAGAAGGGGGATTATAAATTAATCCCCCAAAATTT
>CAMYLH010000536.1 GCA_947259065.1 uncultured Desulfobacterales bacterium | reverse complement strand
TGAGTAATAAAGACAATCACAGGCTAATTCCTGTTCCGGTATTGCTCCTAATTCCTCAGCCTGGGAAAACGCATCCAGACAATTGCTAACTGAATTTAGGTAATCCTTCTGTTCCAAGGAAGCCATACCAATAGCGACCAGGGTGCTAACCTCATTTCTTCGATCTCCTATTTCGCGGTTCAAATCAATGCTTTTTTGATAATATCCCATCGCTTTTCGAGATTCCCCAAGTTCCTGAAAGAGGTTTCCCATATTGTGATACACACTTCCGAGACCTAGTTTATCGCCCAGCTCCAGTTTGATGTCCAGACTCCTTTCGTTGTAATAAATCGCACTGTCATAGACCTTTAACGCTTTATAAACTGCGGCCAGGTTGGTGAACGAGTTTGCAATGCCAAGTTTATCACCAATTTCTTCCTTTATTAACAGGCTTTTTCGATAATATTGAATGGCCTTATCATATTCGCCCAGGTCATCATAGATAATACCCAAATTATTTAAGATCCCCGCCATACCACGCTTATCATCGAGTGCTTCCTTTACCTCTAAACTGCGCATATAATAGTCCAGTGCCCTATCATAATTACCTTGTGAATCATAGATCATACCTATGGAGTTCAAGGCAATGCCCACTCCTCTTTGAAAACCTATTTCCTCCCTGATAGACAAACTTTCCTCCTGTGCTTTTAAGGCTGCCAGATAGTCGCCCTGTACTTCATAAATCAGACCAATATTTCCCAGGTTGGTAGCTACGCCCTTTTGATCGCTTAATTCCTCAGCAATTTCTGTACTTCGGTTATAATAATCTAAGGCCTCGTCATACTCCGCCTGCAGAAAATACAGGTTTCCGATAGAGGCATAGGCTATTCCTATCCCTTCTTTGTCATTAATATCCTTCCTAATTTTCAGACTTTCTTTCTGGATATCAAGAGCAGACGAATAGTCGCCTTGAGTATCATATATCAATCCAATATTTCCAAGGGTAGAAGCCAATCCCCTTTTATCATCCGTTTTTTTTCTGAATTTTATACTTTCATAACTGGCTTCCAAGGCCTGTTCATAATCATCCTTTAGGTATAAGGCAATTCCCTTGATATGCAATGCCACCGCAATTCCCCAATTATCCTCTTTCTTTCGAGTAAAATCAAGGAGTTGGTCTACATAAAAAAGTGCACTATCCTGTTGAGAAAATAAATAGCCATCCCATATGAAGTTGTCAATGGCCTTGATACGAATACTATCTTTCCGACTGACATCTTGCCAAACGGTATATAGAGAATCCAAATTGGTTTGGGCGTGAAGAGTGGTAAACGCAAAAGCGAATAGCAAAAGTAAAAGGCTTTTCATGAAGATATTACGGTTGGTTCGCATCTTAACAATATATGTAATTCCTATCTAGCTTTCATCGCATAGCCTCTATGAAATAGATCAATTAAGCGCTTTGTTCGACGAAGAACATCTCAATTTCCCCCTTCCCTTTAGCGCTGATCTTACCTCTGGCTTCGAATATAAAATCAGGATCGTCCTTAAGGATGTCATACGTCGCCTGGGAGATGTTTACCTTGCCCACTTCTCCGCTGCTTTCCACCCGCGAGGCCGTATTGACCGTGTCGCCCCAGATATCGTACTGGAACTTCTTCACCCCCACGATACCCGCCACCACCGGGCCGGTATGGATCCCCACCCGCATCTCGAAAGGGATCTCATCATTTGCCTTTTTTTCGATGGCCCTTTTTTCCATAAAGTCTTGCATCTCTAAAGCTGCTAACACCGTGTTCTTTACCGCATCCTCCGAAGGAACCGGCAGTCCGCCCCCGGCCATATAGGCATCCCCTATGGTCTTTATCTTCTCTATATTGTAGTGGCCACAAATATGATCGAAGGCCTTAAAGCAATGGTTGATTTCACTCACCAGTTCCTTGGCCGAGAGCGTTTCCGAACGGGTAGTAAAACCTTTGAAGTCCGTAAACAAAACCGATACCTGGTCGAAATCCTGGGCATCCACACTGCCTTTCTCCTTGAGCTCCTCGGCAATTTCAGACGGCAATATATTGAGTAGTAGATTGTCCGAGCGATCCTTTTCCTTTTCAATGATCGCTTTCGATTTCCTTACATAGCGCCAGCGACTATAAAACCCGCCAGAAAGGACTAAAAAAAAGATTCCCGCCCCGATGGCCAGGTTGCGGTTACGGTCTTTTGTACGTACCTCAGCCTGGTGTGCCATTTCCACTTGAAGCTCCTTTTCCACCTGCAGGAGGCTATCGGCCAATACCTGTTTGGCAAATTCCATCTGTTGGAGCTTTTTGGTGGTTTCCTGTGTTTTGAGACTGTCGTTGAGTACCAGCATTTGTTCGTGATAATTTAGAGCCTTTTTGTTATCACCAATAGCTTTATATGACTTATAGAGGTACTTATACGTATCTTTTTGGACAGGAACATTACCGATCTCTTTTGCCAAATCAAGACTTCTATGGCAATATTCAATAGCCTTGCTAAAATCCCCCTGAACCGCATATGTCTCACAAATGCTATACGAGGTAAACGTTATTATTTCTGTGTACCCAATTTTCTCAGCAATTGATAATGCTCTTTGAAGAGAAACGTGTGCTTTATGAAAATCGCCCAAAGCTGCTTGGCTAGCTCCAATATTAATCAAGGATCTAGATATTCCATCTTTGTCATCTATTTCCTCGGAAATCTTTAGACTCTCAATATGGAAGTCAAGTGCTTTGATATAATCACCTTCTTTTATATAGCACTCACCTATATTATGCAATGAAATAGACATTCCAAGTTTATCATCGATTTCCTCGGAAATCCTTAGGCTTCTATTATGGTAGTAAAGTGCCTTGGGATAATCTCCTTGTTCTGAATAGATCAATCCAATATTAAGCAAGTTGTTCAAGATCCCATTTTTATAGGCATTTTCTAGATTTCCTCACTCAAGCTGAGCAATATATTTAAAAAAACTAAGGCCAGCTTTAGGCAGATCCAATTAACAGTTACTGAAGCATAGGAAT
>CAMYLH010000535.1 GCA_947259065.1 uncultured Desulfobacterales bacterium | reverse complement strand
AGAGAAAAAGCCTTGCTGCATGCGTACCTGACCGGCACCCTGACAGGTGCCACAGGTTTTGGGGGAAGAACCTTTTTTCGCCCCGGTACCGCCGCAGGACTCGCACTGGACCCAGGTGGGGACCTTAATCTTCACACTGGTGCCGGCCACGGCATCTTCGAGGCTCAGATCGAGGTTGTAGCGCAGATCGGCACCGCGCTGCACACGGGATCCACCGCCACTACCGCGCCCACCGCCGAAGATATCGCCGAAGACATCGCCAAAGATGTCGCTGAAATTGGCACCACCGCCCCCAAAGCCGCCCCGGCCGCCCATGGACGGATCAACCCCGGCATGCCCAAACTGATCGTAGGCCGCACGCTTTTGGTCGTCGGAGAGGACCTCATAGGCCTCCTTGGCCTCCTTGAAACTGCTCTCGGCCTCGGTGGATTTATCTCCGGTGTTTCGGTCGGGATGGTATTTCATCGCCAGGCGGCGGTAGGCCTTCTTTATCTCGGCCTCGCTGGCGTTCTTGGCAACGCCCAATACTTCGTAGAAATCGCGTTTTGACATCTTCAGCCTTGATCAAACTCGGCGTTGAACACGCAAAGGTCACAAAGGCTCAAAGATCGCAGAGTTCTGAATGCTGGCGCACCAACGACAGACATTACTTTGCGTCCTTCGTGTCTTCGTGTCCTTTGCGTTCGTTACTCCAAAACAAAACCGTGCATCGACTCGAACCGCCGATGCACGGTCGCTTATCTGCGCAACTCAGCCGCAGATACAGCTTTACTTGCGCTCTTCTTTGACCTCTTCAAACTCGGCATCGACGACATCGTCATCGGCCTTGCCCGACTCGGCATCTGATGCACCGGCGCCGGCAGAACCACCGGCGGCTCCCGCCGCAGCGCCCGCTTCCGGACCGCCTTGCTGGGCGTACATACGCTCGGCCATCTTGGCGGAAGCATCGGTCAGGGCCTTGGTCTTGTCCTCAATGGCATCCTTGTCGGCGCCCTTCATGGCCTCTTCCAGGTCGGCGATGGCTTTCTCGATCGCCTCTTTCTCACCGGCCTCGAGCTTGTCGTCACCGATCTCTTCCATCGACTTTCTGGTCGCATGGATCATTGTGTCGGCCTGGTTACGCACCTGCACCACCTCATGGAACTTCTTGTCCTCATCCGCGTGTGCCTCAGCGTCCTGCACCATCTTTGCGATCTCGTCCTCGGACAGGCCGGAAGACGCGGTGATCCGAATCGACTGTTCCTTGCCGGTCGCCTTGTCTTTGGCCGACACATGCAGGATACCGTTGGCATCGATATCGAAGCTGACCTCGATCTGCGGCATGCCACGCGGCGCCGGCGGTATATCGGCCAGGTCAAAGCGACCCAGGGATTTGTTCGCCGCCGCCTGCTCACGCTCACCCTGCAGCACGTGCACAGTAACCGCAGTCTGGTTGTCGTCCGCCGTCGAGAATGTCTGCGCAGCGTTGGTCGGGATAGTCGTGTTCTTTTCGATCAGCTTGGTCATGACCCCGCCCAGGGTCTCGATACCCAGCGACAGCGGGGTGACGTCCAGCAGCAGCACATCCTTCACCTCACCACCCAGGACACCACCCTGGATGGCTGCGCCGACGGCGACGGCCTCGTCCGGGTTGACGTCCTTGCGTGGCGCCTTGGCGAAGAACTTTTCGACCAGTTCCTGCACCTTGGGCATGCGCGTCTGACCACCGACAAGGATCACATCATCGATATCTGAGGCCGAGAAGCCGGCGTCTTTTAGCGCGATCTTGCAGGGTTCGAGGGTGCGCTGAACCAGCTCGTCTACGAGAGACTCCAGCTTGGCGCGGGTCAGCTTGATGTTCATGTGCTTCGGGCCGCTGGCATCGGCCGTGATATACGGCAGATTGATGTCGGTCTGTTGGCTGCTGGAAAGTTCAATCTTGGCCTTCTCTGCCGCCTCCTTGAGACGCTGCAACGCCAAAGGATCTTTCTTCAGATCAACGGTCTGGTCCTTCTTGAATTCAGCGACCAGAAAATCGATGATGCGCATATCGAAGTCTTCGCCACCCAGGAAGGTGTCGCCATTGGTCGACAACACCTCGAACTGATGTTCGCCGTCGACCTCGGCAACCTCGATGATCGAGATGTCGAAGGTACCACCACCGAGGTCGTAAACAGCCAGTTTCTTGTCACCCTTCGACTTGTCCAGGCCATAAGCCAGCGCCGCGGCGGTGGGCTCGTTGATGATGCGCTTGACATCCAGACCCGCGATGCGGCCAGCGTCTTTGGTTGCCTGGCGCTGCGAGTCGTTGAAATAGGCCGGCACGGTAATGACCGCCTCGGTGATTTTTTCACCCAGGTAGTCCTCCGCAGTCTTTTTCATCTTCTGCAGCACCTTGGCCGAAATTTCCGGCGGAGCCATCTTGTTGCCGTTGACCTCCACCCAGGCATCTCCATTGTCTGCCTTGACGATCTTGTACGGCACCATGTCGATGTCTTTATCCACCACCTTGTCGCCAAAACGGCGGCCGATCAGGCGCTTGATCGCAAACAGGGTGTTGTGGGGGTTGGTCACCGCCTGGCGTTTGGCGCTCTGACCGACGAGGACCTCTCCATCGGCGGTGTAAGCGATGACCGACGGCGTGGTGCGGTCGCCCTCACTGTTCTCGATGACCTTGGCCTTGCCGCCCTCCATCACTGCAACGCAGGAGTTGGTGGTGCCGAGGTCGATACCGATGATCTTGCCCATGATGTCTACTCTCCGATTCTGAAATTCTTTCGAAACTGTTGTCTATGTGGGGTTTTCTTTTTCGCTTTCAAGGCATTGCCCGAAAATCTCCCTACGCCGCGCCGGCCGCCTGCGAAACCATCACCATGGCGGGCCTGACGAGACGACCGTTGAGCCGGTAACCTTTCTGCACCACTGCAACGACGGTGTTGGGCGGCACATCCGCACGCGGCTGTATGGACATCGCCTGGTGCAGCTCAGGATCGAAGGGCTGATTGATCGGATCGATCTGCTCGACACCAAATTTACCCATCACGT
>CAMYLH010000534.1 GCA_947259065.1 uncultured Desulfobacterales bacterium | reverse complement strand
CAGCAGATTAAAGGTTTTGGGATCACAGCGATTCATCACATGGATCTGACCGGTCTTCAAGGAATTGGTTCTGGCGCTAAGATCCTCAATACCTAAAATCTCCACCTCGTCAAAGTAAGGGTGGCCTGATTTGAAGTAGTTGGGATTACGCTTGCCGAAGAACCTGACACCGGGCTCCCAGGCTTGCAGAATGAAGGGGCCGGTACCCACACCCTTCTCATACTCTTTTCCTTTGGTACCCTTGGGTACCATCGATATGTGATAGTCACTGGCAATGTAAGGGAAGTCTGCATTGCCTTCTTTTAGGGTGAAAACCACCGTGTTCTTGCCGTCGGCCTTGATGTCTGTGATCGGTTCGGCAATGCCTTTGGCAGCTGATTTGGTGTCCGGTCCGCGGTGCTCATTGAAGGAATAAATAATATCATCGGCGTCTATGGTTTTGCCGTTATGAAATTCAACGCCCTCGCGCAGCTTGAAGGTCCATGTCACCGCATCCTTTGAGGCTTCCCAGCTTTCGGCCAATTCGGGAACAGCCTCCCCTTTGTAGTTGACTTCAACTAGCTGGCTCCGGCTGGCTCCGGATGCATTGATTGACCGTCTGGGGCATGGTTTGTGACAGCGTACCGGGGTCCATGGAATCTGTTGTTGAACCGCCGGCAGAGCCAAGTATAACCCGACCGCCTTTCTTGGGTGTTGCAGACTCAGCCTTTCCGCTTAACAACACCGGAGAAGCAGCTGCCATGAGACCCAGGGCCGATACGCGGGCTATAAACTCACGGCGCGTAATTTTCCCATCTGTCAGCAAATTTTCCAATTCTTTTAATTTTGACATGGCTCACATCCTCCTTAGTGGAATATCCCCGGTTGAAAAATTGACAACCCCCTCTTTAAAGTGGCTGGAAACGGAATGATAAAACAAGGTACTTTGGCCTCCGGCACTCAGTGCCTTCGGCTCGGAGAGGAGAATGGAGTGTGGGTTTAATGGCAAATTCAAATCCATACAAGATCATGAAATGGATAATATCCGTTAACCCCTCCGACAGCGGGACGATTATTCCAAAATCCATCCACAGAACAATTTTATTCTGCCATTTCCTGCAGACACGCAAAAGATTTTCTGCTAGAATTGCTTATGGCATATGATCGAACCCAAATGCAAGAAAAAAGTGAAATTAAATCATCTTATGGATACCGTTCATTTTTTTGGCTAACGTTATAAAAGTCGGGGGGCTTCAGGGCCAAGGCGTTATTCTTCGCCATGTGGTTTATGCAGCATTGGGGCTTACTTGTTGTGCACCTCGTAAACCTTGCCCCAGTAATGGGCATTGTTCTGATCGTCCACCGCCATGATATAAAGTACGGCCTCATCGGGACCGAAATTGAGGTTGGGCGCAGCGGGTGAGGGGACGTCGATCGTCTTGACAAGCTTTCTGTCCGGCGAAACGACGACTATCCTGCCCTTGCTATATTGGCCGATTATGCATCGTGAACTGGATACCAGGTCTCCATACCCCAACTTGAAATCAGCAATGCGATTGAAAATCCGACATAACCAAGAGGATATTTCTGGCGATAGATGGCATTTTATTGAAGCGTATATCAACGTTAAAACATGTTCTCTATAAATTTCAGCAAATCTTTATCCACATCCGCCGGCAGCTTTGGTACTTCATAGCTCTCAAGTATCTCCTTGTACTTTTTGTTGGCTGCTTCCATGCTCTGGGGGGATCCGCTCGCCCGCCAGGTTTCAAAGTCATCACGGTTGGATAAACTCGGTTGATAAAATTCGGTTCTAAAATGGTCGAAGGTGTGATCCTTGTCCAAGAAATGACCACCGGGCCCCACATGTTTTATAACATCCAAGGCCAAGGTGTCCGGTTTGACTTCAAAACCTCTTTGAATTCTGTTCACCATTCCACACAATTCATCATCAATGACGAATTTCTCATAGGACATGCAATTATAGGATTCTAAAATGCCGGCGCTGTGCAGCACAAAATTGATGCCGCAGACCCGGGCCATTAAAAGGCTCATCATGGATTCATAGGCGGCCTGGGCATCAGGCGATTTGGCGTCGCAGACCGCCCCCCCACTTCGTACCGGCAACTTGTAATAATGAGCCATTTGAGCCGTTGCCGCTGTATTCATGGCCATTTCAGGAGATCCGATGCACAAAGCGCCGCTGTGCATCTCGGCGTTGGAAGATACTCCCGCAAAGACAACCGGTGCGCCTTCCCGAACCAACTGAGCCAATACGATTCCGGCCAATATTTCCGCATTCTGAAGTGCCAGGTTGCCGGCTAACGTGGCCGGTCCGGTTGCCCCGGCAATCGATAGATCATATTTCAAAGGTGTCAGTGAACACAGAATGCTGATAAATCGGGGTTTATCCGCCAATTGCGCTTCGCTGCCGAACAGGAGGGACGCCATGCGGATACTGTCTTTCGCAGCCTGCTCTCCCATGGAACTGCCCATGAAACACTTATCGGAATATTTTACAGACGTGTAAAGCATTTGGACGTGGCGAATCTCGTGGGGGATATCATTGGGTTCGACGACATTACCGCTTAAGATATTCTGATTGGGGCTGGCACCCGTCAATTTGACGAAGTTTTCAAAGTCGTTCAAGGTTGCGTTTCGTCGGCCCTTGTCCAGATCGGTGACAAAAGGGGCACCAAAACCGGGTGTAAAAACCATGTGGCGGTCACCGATAACGACATTATTCTCCGGATTGCGGGCATAAAGCGTAAACCGGCTGGGGGCTTTTTTGATTTGCCCCTCGATGAGCTTGGGAGGGAAGAAGACGCGCTCACCATCCACCTTGGCCCCGCCTTTTTTTAACATCTCCAGGGCCGGTGGATAGCCGAAATCCACTCCGATTTGCTCCAGAATCTGCAAAGAAGTTTCATGAACCTTCTCAATCTGAGTTTTGGTCAGAATCCCAAACCGTTGCATACCATTTATCCTTTCAGCATAAATCTGAAGCCTAGTATTGAGAAATTATTTTCAAGTCAAGCAAAAAGATGGCAATCACCGATTCTGTAAAACAGAGTAATTTCCCAAAAAAATTGACACGTAATATTCCCTGTAATACGTATTAGGTATATCAGCAAAAAAGGTGATACTCATGAAAGAGCTAAATTTTTCGATTTCCATTAACCTGTCGCTGACGCTCAAGGAAGATAAAGCGCGCATCAATATTAAAAATGTCGATCTAATACCGGCAGTCGTTTCCTTGCCACACCACTTAATTTCCCGCGATAGGAAAGCTTCGTCTAAGACCGAGAAAAAAACGGTCCATGATATTATCCTGCAAACGGCCAAAAAATATGTCATAGATACCGGCCAAAACGAGTTTACCGGCGCGAAACTTTTCAATTTGTCCCTTTTGGACCATCCCAGGTTAAAAAGAAACACATTCGCAGCGCAGGTAATCGCAGCTGCACCCAATCACCCTTCCCACCGGCATTATCCGAATCGAAAAGATTATTTTACTTATTTGGGTAAAGGGAATTACAAACTTAACCCAATGTATCTGGAAATTACCGAAGGCCAGATATTGCTTCGCATCCCGGTAGTCTGCTCGGCGCTCAGGTCCCGTAAATTCTTAAAAAATTGTGACATTGAACTCGCCTATATCGGCGAACCTAACAATAGCACCACCACGACATTTACCTATCGATTAAAAATTCATAAGGAAGTCAAGCGATGATCCAGTATATCTCTTTTATTGAAGAAGATGCGGGAATCGTCCCACGCGGTCGACCGTTCATTAAGATGCACGGGCTGCGCAACGATTTTATTATTGTAGACGGACGTATACAACCATACAGGCCGTCTGTTGAAGAGATCGTTTGGATTTGCGACCGGCGCGAAGGGGTTGGCGGCGATGAATTGCTGATCATCGAGCCTGCGAGAGCCGGCTTGGAGGATGCCGCCGCCTTTGTGCGGATCTTCAACCCGGACGGCCACGAAGTGGAGGCTTGCGGAAATGCCAGTCGCTGCGTGGGATGGCTATTGCTGCAGGAGAGCAACCGCGACGAGGTTCTGATCGACACCCTTGGCGGCCGTCTTGGATGCCGTCGGGCAGGCGACAAACTGGTGACCGTCGAAATGGGCAAACTGCAAACAGGCTGGCAGGACATTCCCCTGGCCCGGGAAATGGATACGCTTCATCTGGGGATCGGCGCCGGCCCTCTCCAGGACCCGGTCGGTATGAACATCGGCAATCCCCACGCTGTTTTTTTTGTGGATGATCTGGATCGTGTGGATCTGACAATCTGGGGACCGCAGCTGCAGAAACATCCCTTGTTTCCGCAAGAGGCCAACATCGGTGCCGCACAGTTGATCGATCCCAAAACCCTCAAGCTCTCCGTTTGGGAACGCCCGGGTGCGCTGACCACTGCTTGCGGGACCGGTGCCTGCGTTGCCGTCGCAGCGGCCCATCGCCGGGGACTGGCGGACGCCAACCGCATGAGGGTGATAATGCCGGCAGGATCGGTGGATATAGAACTGAAAGGGAATGATGCCGTCGTTATGACCGGGCCGGTCGAAACCTGTTTTGCAGGCTATCTTCCGGTCAAAGAGAGGTCGTTTTAAAATGAATTCCAGAGAAAGACGGATTCCAGCCCATCAATCAAGATAATCAATAAATCGCTTGCTATTGACCTGAAGAAGGGTTATGCTCTACCCAATCAATTAAGTTCCGCCTTATATGGCCGGGACAGTTTCTTTCTGCAGGAACAATCCATTTGTCAGAGTGGCATCCTCCAGTTTGCGACATTGAAAATTTTATGAAAGGAGAATGTTATTATGACTAATGGAACTGTTAAATGGTTTAATGACCGCAAAGGGTTCGGATTCATTGAGCAGGAAGAGGGTCCGGATGTGTTTGTTCATCATTCAGCAATCAACTCAAGCGGTTTTAAATCCCTCAATGAAGGCGACCAGGTTTCCTTTGACATAGAGCAGGGACAAAAAGGTCCTGCTGCTGCAAATGTCACTGTGATTTAGTTTTTGATTCCGTACAAAAAGGGCATTCTTCGAATAGAGAGGGATGCCCTTTTTTTTCCTCTCTATTCATCACTTACAAAAATTCCGGCCTGCGAGGTAACACTATGGCGAAATCACATTTTTCATTTAAAAAGCGTCAGAAAGAATTAGCAAGAAAGGAAAAACAAGAGCTAAAAAGACAACGCAAATTGGCTAAAGATTCAATAGAGCCAGAAGAGGCTATAGATAAGTCTCAGGATGAGGTTGATAATCCGATAACGTAGCATCACAAAACCGAATCCGATAGGGGGAATGATGTTTCATGCTCTAGCGGAAGTAATACGGGGCAGTTTATCCCTGATTTTGTATATTTTGAACACCGTGTTCTGGTGTATACCGTTGTTTGTGTTGGTGGCCGCCAAGGCAACGGTGCCTTTGGAATTTTGGATGCGGCGATGCAGTCGGCTGCTAAACGCCATTGCCGAAAACTGGATTTGGGTTAACAACCAAAACCAGAAACTGGTCGGAAATACGCATTGGGACGTTCAAGGCCTGAAATCTATGGAACGGTCTGAATGGTATTTGGTTCTGGCCAATCACCAATCCTGGGTGGATATCCTGGTGTTGCAGCGGATTTTTCATCGGAAAATTCCGTTTTTGAAGTTTTTTATTAAGAAAGAGCTGTTATGGCTTCCGCTTCTTGGCCAGGCATGGTGGGCGATGGATTTTCCGTTTGTCAAAAGATACACGAAAAGCTATCTCCAAAAAAAGCCTCACTTAAAAGGCAAAGATCTAGAAATAACACGCAAAGCCTGCAAGAAATTTAAAAAAATTCCGGTTTCTATTATGAATTTTGTGGAAGGTACGCGTTTCACAGATGAGAAGCATCGCAGACAGCAATCGCCATTTGCTCATCTGCTCCGGCCAAAGGCCGGTGGTATTGCTTTCGTACTGGGTTCCATGGGAGACCAAATTCACCGGGTACTGGATGTTACCATTGTGTATCCTGACGGCGCATCAAGCTTTTGGGCCCTTCTCTGTGGTAAAATCCGGCAGGTTAAAGTCAGAGTGCGGTCATTGCCGGTGGGCACCGAACTGCTTGGAGATTATGCCAATGATAGACACTTTCGGGCAGCACTGCAGCGTTGGTTGAACAACATATGGGCAGAAAAAAACCGGTATATCGAAGAGATGATGACGTCATGATGGATGCGGAACACGACTATGTAAATTTTTTTTACAACAAATTTGAGGGTCGAGTGGCGATCGGAGTTGGTTATGATCAGAACTTATCTGAAATCTATCCGTTTGTTTTTGAAGACACAGTCGGTAAATCAATAGGTATTGTTGCCTTAGGTGTTTATCCGCATGAAAATGTCAGCCATGTCCATGTCTATCACATAGGATCTTTCAAGAGTAATCGCGGAAATGGCAGCCAAATACTTCAGCAACTTTGCGATCAGGCAGATAAATATCAGGTAATTTTGAGTCTTAGTCCGATTTTTATGCCCAATGGAAAACATGAACCAATAAGCACTGAGCAGTTGAGGTCATGGTATGGTCGATTTGGTTTTAGGGGCAGTTCGCCATTCAAAAGAG
>CAMYLH010000533.1 GCA_947259065.1 uncultured Desulfobacterales bacterium | reverse complement strand
GCTATCCCCTGGATAACGCCATAGATGCCATCGCAAAATCCACGGATCGCAGTGACGGAAAGATACTGGTAAAACCCTAGATCAGCCCAGATGGCCGGCCTCGGGATCGTTCACCAAAAAAGGAGGCGATACAAAAAAAGTGCCTGACAAGGTCTTGGTAATTTGAAATGTTAACGTTAACATTTATGCAATCTGTTGAAAAAAACGCGATAAATGTTTCGACTTCCTGCGGATCTTCGAAGGCATACATGGCCGAGGTCAAATGAGAATTTCCTTTTACCACGAATCAGCCACCGACGTTTCGTAGACCCGCCCACCATCCTGCCGAAGACGTTCCAAAAACAGTTGGTTTTTTCGATAGCCAAATCCACAGACAGTTTCTTTATCGACGCCGTCATCTAATGAGTCTATGCTCACTGAAGAGAGCCTTTGAACCATAAATTCTTCAGCAGGCTTTCTTTCCATGTTAATAATGTGATACTATGCCTGTGTGCTGCTGCTGGAATGTTGATTGCGAGATAGAATAATCCAAATGGGGGGGCAACAAAATGGCTTATTCGAGTCGACGTTTAATTCCGCAAAGTTTGCAGGACAGTTTTATAAAATTGCTGTCACCATTAATCACGCTTTTTTCGAAATGGGGGTTGCGTCCACACTATTTTACCATTGCAGGTGTCGTCATAACATCCCTGGGGGCAGCAGCTTTTATGATGGGGTATATGCGGCCGGCAGGTATATTCATTTTGTTCGGTGGTTTCTGCGATACGATTGACGGGTCGCTGGCACGCAGTACCGGAAAGGCTTCGCGGTTTGGTGCACTATTGGACTCCACCGTCGATCGTTACTCCGAATTTATTATGTATCTGGGTATCGCCGTCTATTTTATCGACTTTGGAGATTACAGCACCTCAGCTGCTGCATATTTGGCCTTGTGCGGATCGTTTATGGTCAGCTATGCACGCGGTCGCGCTGAAAGTTTGGGTTTTGAAGCCAAACTGGGATTTATGCAACGTCCCGAGCGTATCATCCTGATCGGGCTGGGGGCGTTAATTCACATCACGGCTTTTAAAATCGCCATTTGGCTGGTGGCCTTGCTGGCCAATTTTACCGCCTTGCAAAGAATCCGATGCGCTTACAAACAGGATTCGGCCCGCTTCAAGGACGATGTTGTCTTAAAAACATAAACCTGAATTGAGAGCGTTTTAAATTTTAGAAAGAGACAATTTTGTTTTATCTACTAAGGAACTGAAAAAAATATGAACTACGATGTCATTATTGTTGGTGGCGGGCCGGCCGGTTTGTTTTCGGCCTATTACTTGAGTGAGCACTCCGACAAAAAGGTCCTGCTCATCGAAAAAGGCAAAACCTCCCCAAAACGAAATTGTCCGATCACGTCTTATCAGGAGTGCATCAAATGTAAGCCCTGTAATATTCTCAGCGGCATCGGGGGCGCCGGCCTTTTTTCGGATGGCAAACTGAATTACATTTATAAATTAGGTAAAACCGATCTATCCCAGTTTATGACCCTTCACCAGGCTGAGAAACTAATCGATGAAACCGAAAAAATCTTCAACAAGTTTGGCATGGACGGACCTTCCTATCCCACCGACTTGGAGGAGGCCCGGGAGATACGCAAACGAGCCAAACGCTACGGCATCGATCTTCTCATCATCAAGCAGAAACATTTGGGCAGCGATCGCCTTCCGGAACACATTGCCGGTATGGCCGATTTCATCAAATCCAAAGGGGTGGTTGTGCACACCTCAGAAGAAGTTAAAGAAGTCATTATTGAAAACAACCATGCCGTCGGTGTGGTGACCAACCGCAAGAATTATTTTGCCGACAATGTGATTTTAGCTCCCGGTCGCGTGGGTGCGGATTGGGTCGGCGGGCTAGCCCAAAAACACGGCATCGGGCTTACACATCGCGGTATTGAGGTGGGTGTGCGGGTCGAGGTTCACAATGATATTATGCAAGATCTCTGTGACGTCATTTATGATCCCACATTTTTTATTCAAACCGCCAAATACGACGATCAAACACGAACATTCTGCACCAATAAGGGCGGTTTTGTATCATTAGAACGATACAGTAATTTTGTTTGTGTCAACGGGCATGCCTACCAGGATAAAAAATCGCAAAACACAAACTTCGCATTTTTGTCCAAAGTGGTTCTCACAGAGCCGGTGACTGACAACCAGGCCTATGGAGAGTCTATCGGAAGCCTGGCCACCCTGATTGGCGGCGGCAAACCCATTTTGCAGCGGTTCGGTGATCTCAAGCGCGGCCGTCGCAGTACCTGGCACCGGATCAGAAAAGGATACATCGAACCGACAATGACCGATGTCGTCTGCGGTGATATAGCGATGGCATTGCCCGAAAGGATTCTGACGAATATTATCGAGGGATTGGAGAAATTAAACTGTGTCATACCGGGCGTGGCCAATAACGAAACCCTGCTTTACGCGCCCGAGATAAAGTTTTTTGCTACCCAGATTGACACCTCAAAAAATTTAGAAACAAAAATAAATGGCATTTTTGTGGCCGGCGACGGACCGGGAGTAGCCGGAAATATTGTCTCAGCCAGTGCCACCGGTTTGATACCGGCAAAAGCCATTATTGCCAGGGGCTAAGTCGGAATTGACCATTGAATATTGCAAATTGAATATTTATGGATGTCACTTCGCTCCGTCATTTCTATGGTAGTTTTTTAAAACAAAAGAATTCCTTAATTATTCAATCGTCAATCAAAAATATTCATTCTAAACCACCTTCACGAAAGGCTTCCCATCGCCAACCACCTGCCCTACCCTGGCAGCCGTGTCAACGCCGGCTTTCTTCAATGCCGCTAACAGATCATCGGCCTGGGCTGCCGGGAGGGACAGCAAAAGCCCGCCGGAAGTCTGGGGATCAAACAGCAGTTTCTCTTCCGCCAAAGATCTGCTTTGAACCATTTCCCAAAATCCGTCCGTCAGTTTGCGATTGGCTTGATTGCTGCCGGTGGTCTCTCCCTGCTGATACATCTT
>CAMYLH010000532.1 GCA_947259065.1 uncultured Desulfobacterales bacterium | reverse complement strand
CTGTTGGTACGCGGCGATACGCATCCCGGTTGGGTGGAATGGCGCCGGAAAATGCACGCTGAAACTCGTCAGTACCGAGCCGTCCGCCAGCTGGAAGTCAGCCTGCAACACGCCGCGCGTATCGCCTTCACGTTCCGCGAATTGCGGCAGCGTCAGCGGATGCAGGATTGGCGGATGCGCCAGCCGCAACTTCGACAGGAACGCCACATCGATGCCCCGCAGGTCAGCACCTTCAACCAGTATCGCCGGTTCGTAAGCAAGGTCGGCCAGGTAGCCGGTGCGGAGCCGTTCCAGAATTCCGACGTTCTCGACTTCCTGCAGCGCAATGATGTCGGCACCGAGTCCGCCATTGACCTGGCGAATCGTATCCGCAAGCACGCTCAGCTTGTGCTCGATCGCGGCATCGCTCCAGTCGAGGTTAAGGCACTCATCCCGCCAGCGCGCGACTTCAATATCGTTGCACGCCGCCACGTGCGCCGCGTCTTGTTTCGCCCCGATCGGCAGGTAGGCTTTGTCGTCTTTGTCCGCATCGTCTTCGTTATCGAACAGGTTTTCGACATTGAAGGTCATCACGCTGACCGCCAGCGGAGCAGCCGCTGCTTTATCGGCGGATTCTTGTTTTACACCGCCTGCGCAGCCGCTCAGCAACAGCAAGACCGAAAGCACTAGGTATCGGATAGGGCGCATCCGTCCTGGCGTCGCCGTGGAACGTGGGGCCACAATCGAACAACACCACTTCAGGCACGGGGCTTCCAGAAAACGGCCGCCAAGGTCTGTAGCGAAGCGAAAAGGGCTCTCCTCGAAGTCCGGAGGACCTGTCGTTCCTCAAAACGTCGTCCGTCGCGAGATGTGAGCCGCGACGAGCGCGGCAACCGGCTTAGCCCTCCGCAGCACACGCAGCTGTGCATGAATTGCCGTCGTCGAAGCTCATCATGCTGACATCCGAAGCCTGTCCCACTCTTCAATGAAAGCGGACAATTCGTTCCAACTTCGCATCGTTGGGGTCACCATCATTGCCCGGCTTCAGCCGGTTCTTGTCTTTGCAAGAGGTCTCCTCGAATCGAGGGCCGCTCTTATCGGTCACCCAGGCCAACAGGTTGTGTGACAATCTTACTTTCTGCTCAACCTGGGTCAGATCTTCTCTAGATAGGGGCTGGTGAGGCGACGAGGCTCTAGGTCGGGATGGCTAGCTTACGTGCCCTCTTTGGTCTCCGAAGAACTCGACATAAACACCTAGTACCGCGCAATTCGGCTCTCAGCATGGGGTCGATGGGCTAAGAGAGTCCTCGATGAGTTCAAAGGCTGGCTCGACCCGGAACGCATCTACGTCAACGTGCACACCCTCTACCGCGACTTTGAGGGCGACAGAGACCCTGCTGATGTGCTGGCGCTGTTCGCCGGGATGGCGAGGCTACGGAAGTCTTGAGCTCTGCAACGCAGGGAATAGTCTTGTTGGTGCCAAGCGTTTCTGAGTAGGATCACCATCGAAAGGAAGCTGGATATCGTGCGACATGAACTTTGGGTCTCGGCTTTGGTGGCGACCAGCATCCTCGGATGCGGCGAAGCGGGCGCCCCTGGCAGCGGCGGCACTGGCGGAAGCGGCGGCGATGATTCCACGTTCCCCTGCACGGAGGACGGAATCCGCGCCGCGGTCGAAGCCGGCGGCGGGCCGAACACATTCTTGTGTGATGGGCCCACCACTGTCGTGACCGACGCTTCTATCCAGATCGACGATGACGTGATCCTCGACGGCGAAGGCGAGCTCACGATCGATGGCGCCGGAGATCATAGGGTGTTCATCATCGGGCAGCTTGGCGTCGTGCCGCCGGACGCTATCAGGGTCGAGCTCCACGACATGACCATCACCGGAGGATTCGCTGCGCTGCCGGAAGCGGGGGGCGGCGGAATACTGAGCGCGGCCGACCTGACCATCGTGGGCTGCACGATCAGGAACAACCAAGGCCCAACAGGAAGCGCCATCGATGCCTTAGGCGACCTGGCGATAGAGGCCAGCACTATCGCTGACAACGATGGCGGTTGGGCCATCAAGCATTCGGGCCTATCTCTGAGCATCGAGGACAGTACGATCTCCCGCAACAACGGAGGCGGCATGTTCCTCTCCAGCGTGCGCGGGAACATCTTCAGCACGACCGTTTCAGGCAACGTCGCCTCGGCTGCACTGGGCGGAGGCGGCATCAACAATGCCGGAGACCTCGCGATCCAAGGCAGCGTGATCACCGACAATCAGGCCGAGCGTGGGGGTGGCATTTGGAACACCGGCGACCTGTGGCTTGGTTGGACTACTATTTCCGGGAACAGGGCGGTCGAAGGTGGCGGTATCTACAATGCCGACCCGCACAATCCCGACGGGCCAGTGTCGAACATTGGATTGCTCAGACTGCTGTCGAGCACCGTGTCCGGCAACATGGCGGAACGCGGGGGCGGCATCTACACGGCGGGCCTCTGGCAGCGAATCACGAACAGCACCTTGTCGGGAAATACCGCTGACGCCGGGGGCGGCATTGCGATGGCGGGCACTCGAGAAGGTCCTTCGACCCTCACCCTTGCCAACACGACGATGACCTCCAACGCCGCCGCCGAAGGCGATGCAATTTGGGCGACCGGCGAATCCCCGGAGCTTCGGTTCGTGGGCACAATCGTCGAAGGCGCGTGCGCAAACGGTCCCGGGACGACCTCCTGGGTGTCGAATGGAAGCAACATCGAAAGCCCGGGCGACACCTGCGGGTTCACCGACCCGAACGACCAGGTCAGCCTTGAACCGAACGCCGTCAACCTCGGGCCGCTCTCGGACAACGGTGGGTTTACGGAAACGCACCTGCCTGGCCAAGGAAGCGCCGCCATCGATGGCATGCTCTCAGAGGACTGTAGCCTCTCGCTCGCTGAGCCGTTGCAGGATCAGCGCTTGGTCAACCGGCCCGTAGGCAGCGCCTGCGACGTAGGCTCGGTCGAGGTCGAGTAGCGCGTCAGCATCAGCGAAACCCGCGTTTTCGCGGTTGGGTCTGCAAGTG
>CAMYLH010000531.1 GCA_947259065.1 uncultured Desulfobacterales bacterium | reverse complement strand
GCCGGTTCTGTTTTGGCACTGGTATGGCTTTTCTTTGACCCCCGATTTAGGAATAGCGGTAATTTCCACCTGGTTCGATCCAATTTTTTTGGCCCTGACATCCGCCCCCCGGCTCATCAGGGCATACATTTTTTCAATCAGGAGATAGATGGTGCTTGGACTCATCAACCCCAGAGCATATTGTTTCGCTGCCCCCAGTCCTTCTGATGATGTTGAAAAACGACCGGCTTCACGGGCAATATCCGGATTCCCCGTTCGGGCAACGAGAATATCTTGCAGGCGATCCTGTTGATCCTGAGTAAACCAATGGGCAGGGTCCTCTATCTCATAATTGGCAATACCCACTTCTTCCAGAATTGAGGAGACATCAATATCCGGATAGTATTTTCTTAAATATTGGAGGTAAATTTTGTTCAGGCGACTGTTATATAAAAGTGCCGACTCGCTCATTTTTTCTATTCGTGGGACCTAGTTAGGGATACCGCATTCTGTGCGATTTTTGGTGTGAAATGTCCGCGCCTTAGCGGCCCTGTCAAGATTTTAAAACGGCATATCCAAGGAGTGCCTGAGTCATACGAAAATCATAAAAAATTCCTTAACTTATGTCAAGACAGGATGTATTTTGATGCATTCAAATAGAATCCTACCCCACCGGTTGAACAATCTCCGATGCCGGAACCAATCGGACCTTTTTTTGTAAATCGGGTAGCATCTCGTGAAGAACTTGATATGTTAGTAAGTGTGGATGACCGATTCCAACTGCATAACCGTTGCGCTGAGCAATTCGAACCAACTCCTTTAGCTGCTTGCGGATAAATTCGACCTCTACCAGATGATCTAAAAAAATATCCCGTTGGGCAAAAGGGATCTGAAACAGGCGGGCCGAAGGTTTGCAGAGTGTCTCCGTGGTTGTGCGGCTGTCAACGAAATATAGGCCTCTTTTTTTCAGAATCGAGAAGATCTGATACATTTGACTGGATTCTGCCGTCATCTTCGAGCCCATATGATTGTTGACTCCCTTAATAAAGGGCACTGCATCCAGGTCTTTTTCAAGCTGGCGAGTGAGCTGATCCGGTGTCATGGCGGTCAGCAGGGTTCCCGGCCCGGGATTGACTTGCGGATATTCGACCGGTTCCATCGGCAGATGGAGCATGATGCCAAACCCTTTATCCCGTGAAAGACGGGCGATGCTCTTCTGAAATGGACTATGGGGCAGAATCGAAAAGGTCAGCGTCGCATTGAGTTTGCTAAATTTTATCGCTAATTTTTTGTCATAACCCAGATCATCGATAATGATGGCAACCAACGGCAGTTGCTTTCCCAGAGTCGGGGATTTTACCGGCTTTTTCGCCGCTGGAATTTCTTTTGAGGGATAAACTTCAAAAGTGGGAATTTTGGTTATGGTCTGTTTGACGGCCGGAACCGATTTAGCAGGGGCAGCAGGCTTTGACGGTTTTTCAGGGGAAACCAGAAAATGAGTCAATAATCCAGCGACAATCACCAAGAATACCAGGATTGACAAACCGGTAATTACCTTCGTCAGAGAACTTTGGAATAGTTTATTTCTGCGGGATCTTCTGCGGATATTCTTTTTGCGGGGTGTTTTTCGTTTTGCCATCTAGACACAAATATACCGGTTGTTCGCAGTCAGTTGTCCGTTCGACCATGGCCGAATTCAGATGCTGGACCGAAATGAATTTGTAGTTAACAATTAAGGACGCTTTGAAATTTTATTAATATTTGCAGATACGACCCAATACAACGACGGACCACTGACTACAATCAACAGACATTTCAATTTAGCTTTTAAAATTCTTAAAAATTTCATAACCCTCCAGAAGTTCGAGAGCCCGCATAACCTGGTTGTCGGATTGAAGGGTTTCCGTTTTCAGTGGACCGACCCTGAAATCGACTTCCCGCCTTCTGGATTTCTCCTGGTTTTCCTGACCACTTTCATCTTCTTCGTCCTGCATTTCATTCGGCTCTGCCTCAAGATGGTTTGCCAGATCTTTTTCTTTTAACAGTCCGTCTTCTTTTCCCCGGCTTTCTTCGGGATCTAGAACCCGGTGCTTTAAAAATATATCCGGCTCAATACCCTTGGCCTGAATCGATCGACCGTTGGGGGTGTAATACCGGGCGATGGTCAATTTGAGACCAGAGCCGTTCCGCAAAGTCTCCACAGTCTGCACCGAGCCTTTGCCGAAAGAAGTGGTTCCCAGGATCAGCGCGCGTTTTTGGTCTTGCAGGGCACCGGCAACGATTTCAGACGCGCTGGCGCTTCCACCGTTGATCAATACTACCAGTGGATAGTCGCGCTTTATGCTCGAAGAAGATGCGCTGAATTCCTTGGTATTTTTAGGATTACGTCCTTTAATTGATAGAATTTTACCTTCGTTTAAAAAGAGGTCGGTAACTCTGAGCGATTGATTCAACAGCCCGCCACCGTTGTTGCGGAGGTCCAGTACCAGACCTTTTAATGGATCCGTTGTACTCTCCATCTTACTTAGAGCCTTTTCCATCTCGACCGTGGTGGTTCCAGTAAAATTCGACAAGCGGATAAAACCATAACCGGGTTTCAAGATTATGGATTTCACGCTTTGAATGGGAATGATATCTCTAATCAGTTCAAATTCCAGCGGTTGCTTGACACCCTCGCGCAAGATAGTTACTTCTACAGGTGTTCCTTTAGGTCCCCGCATCATATTTACTGCTTCTCGAAGATCCTTTGTGGGTTTTCCGTCAACCTTAATGATTTTGTCACGGGCCTTTATTCCTGCCTTGTAAGCAGGGGTATCCTCAATAGGCGAAATCACCGTTACAAAGCCGTCCTGCATGGTGATATGGATGCCGATGCCGGTAAACTTTCCCTTTGTGTCTATCTGCAAATCTTCAAAGGCCTCTTGCGGAAGCAACGAGGAATGAGGATCCAGGCTCTGAACCATTCCCTGAATCGCCTTTTGAATCAACTCCTTGGTAACCACTTCATCGACGTATTCCCTTTCAATCAATTCGATGACATCTGAAAATACTTTT
>CAMYLH010000530.1 GCA_947259065.1 uncultured Desulfobacterales bacterium | reverse complement strand
CGCTGCGCTGACAACCGGCGTACGGCCGATCAAATCCACTATCTGCTGACCGAGTACGGCATCCCCACTTTTTTTTCGCCGCTGGAAAAGTCTCTGATGGACGCTTTCATTTACGCCGGACGATTTCTGCCGGGTTTGACGGTGCCGGCGATCATCAAAAAGATGCGGCAGGACAGCGACCATTTGATCATCCCGGGGGAAGCAGATGTGTTTAATGCTTTCCTGCAAAAAAGAAAGGATCAGGGCCTGCGGGTCAATGTGAATTACATCGGGGAGGAGGTCATCGGAGAACAGGAGGCGGCGTCCCGCCTCGCTATGTATCTCAAGGCCCTCAAAAATCCTGCCATTGAATATATTTCGGTGAAAATTTCGACGATATTTTCCCAAATTCAACCCTTGGCATTCGAACATACTGTCGGTATTTTGCAACAACGCCTTTCCGAGCTCTACCGCTGTGCTGCCGCACACCAATTTGTGCGACACGACGACAGAAAGGTGAGGAAGTTTGTCAATCTCGATATGGAATCCTACCGCGATTTGCCCATTACCACGCAAGCGTTTATGCGCGCCCTGGATCAGGAAGAGTTTAAAAACCACCACGCCGGCATGGCCCTGCAAGCCTACCTGCCGGATTCGTTCCATATACTGCAGCAAATCACCCGCTGGGCTTGTGCACGGGTGGCCGCCGGCGGCAGCCCCATTAAAATACGAATTGTCAAAGGCGCCAATATGGAAATGGAAAAAATTGAATCCGCCATTTTCGACTGGCCCCTCTCGCCGTTTGATAACAAATTGGAAGTCGATGCCAATTGGAAGCGCATGGTTGATTCCGGCATGCAGCCGCAAAACATTCGGGCCGTGAGGTTGGGAATCGCATCCCACAATCTTTTTGATCTGGCCTATGCCTTTCTGGTGGCCCGCAAAAACGAGGTTTCAGATTTTTTTACCTTTGAAATGATCGAGGGTATGGCCAATCATCTGCGCCGGGCAATCCAGGAAACCGGACGGGAAATGGTCATTTATGCACCGGTTGCCACCCGGGATCAGTTCATTAATGCCATCGGATATTTAATCCGGCGCCTGGATGAAAACACGGGTGAAAAAAATTTCTTGCGCCAGTTGAATCGGCTGAATACAAATTCCCCTGCCTGGCAAGCATTGGCGGACCATTTCAGGATTTCCATTCAACACAAGGACCGGCCGGCCAAAAGACCCCATCGGACTCAGAATAGACTCACCGAAACATTCCCGCAAAATATGGGTACCTATGACCGCGGCGAGTTTATCAATGAACCGAATACGGACTGGTCTTTAGCCGCCAATCGAGACTGGGCCAAGAAAATCAGACAAACATGGAAAAAACGTTCTGAAGACAATCCTGCGGAAATCCCGCTGGTTGTGGCCGGCAAGGAAATTTTTAGCGATCGTGAAACCAAAGAAATCCAGGATTCTTCTCAATTCAACGCTAACGTGATGGTTGCCCGCGTTGCCATGGCGAATGCCGCAGATATAGACAAAGCCGTCGTTACTGCCAGGGCGGATCCGGATGGCTGGCGGCAAAAGACCTTCCGACAACGGCACCGGATTTTTGCCCGAGTCGCCGCCGAACTCCGGCGCAGCCGGGGAGATCTCATCGGTGCGGCTGCCGCCAATACCGGCAAGGTGTTTAGCGAGGCTGACGTGGAAGTATCCGAAGCCGTTGATTTTGCCGAGTATTATCCTTTTTCCGCCACAACCTTTGGCGACATCGACCATCTGCGTTGTCGCGGCAAAGGCGTCGGTGTGGTCATCTCCCCCTGGAATTTTCCCAGGAATTTTCCCATTGCCATTCCCTGCGGCGGTATGGTGGCCGCTCTGGCGTCCGGCAATAGCGTTATCTTAAAACCCTCATCCGACGCGATTCTGGTGGCCTGGGTGCTTTGCCAATGTTTCTGGCGGGCCGGTGTCTCGCAAAATATTTTGCAGTTGCTGCCCTGCGCCGGTTCTACCACGGCAACCCATTTGACCAATCACCCCGAGGTTGATTTCATTATCTTGACCGGGGGCACCGACACCGGTCTGTCCATATTAAAGCAGCGTCCGGACATCTTGTTGGCCGCAGAAACGGGCGGCAAAAATGCCACCATCGTCACCGCCATGTCGGATCGTGATCAGGCCATCAGCAACGTCCTTTATTCAGCCTTTGGCAACAGCGGTCAGAAATGTTCGGCCACCTCACTGCTTATTCTGGAGCCGGAAGTGTACGAGGATGCCAATTTTAAAAGACAGTTGGTGGATGCCGCCCGAAGTATCAGTACGGGGTCGGCCTGGAAGTTTTACAACAAAATGGGACCCCTGACGCAACCACCGCAAGGAGATTTAAAAAAAGCCCTGACGGCTCTGGAACCCGGAGAATCCTGGGCCTTGCAGCCTCAAAATATTGACGACAACCCGTACTTGTGGACGCCGGGGATCAAATGGGGTGTCCAGCCACAGAGTGATACCCACCTAACCGAATTCTTCGGCCCGCTGCTGGGGGTCATGCGTGCGGATAACCTCGCTCATGCCATCGAGCTGGTCAATCAAACCGGATACGGTCTGACTTCCGGTCTGGAGAGCCTTGACCCCCGTGAAGTAGATTACTGGCAGGAGCGCATAAACGCCGGTAACCTGTATGTCAACCGGGGCACCACCGGCGCCGTCACCTTGCGCCAGCCCTTCGGCGGAATGGGAAAATCAGCCCTGGGTGCGGGAATGAAAGCAGGCGGTCCCAAGTATGTGGCCCAGTTTATGGAAGTTGAAGAAATCAGTCCTCCAACAGTTGGTTCGATTCAAAACCCGCATCCATTGTTGAACCTATCCCGGCAATGGCAGATACAACTGGATGAGGGTGGATTTCAGGGATTCGAAGCGGACATTCAACAAAGCATTTGGGCCATTAAAAGTTACCTGTACCAGGTCGAGCGTGACTTTTCGCGCCCGTTGGATTACTTTCACCTTCGTGGGCAGGACAATATCCTGCGCTATCTGCCGGTGGGCAACGTGGTGATCAGATTGCACGAAGATGACAGTCTGTTTGAGACGCTGGCCAGAATTGCCGCCGCGATCGTATCCGGATGCAGCCTCCGGGTCAGCAGCCCGAAGGATATGGATGTGCAGGCCACCCGCTTTCTTCACACAAAAGAAGGCCGGCGATTAATCGGTAGTAATCCTGTGATTTATGAGCTTGACAAAGAACTGATAAAAAGTATACTTTTAATAGATCGCATTCGTTATGCCGCCCCCCAACGCGTGCCGCAGGATGTCCGGTGTGCAGCGGCAGAAACGGGATTTTACATCGCCCGGCTTCAGGTTTGTAAGGCTGCGGCCGGGAGAGAAGACCAGACCTTGACATCACCTCGGAGGGTTGTGCTACCGTTAGGCATCGAATGGAATATTGAGTATGAAAAGCGGATAATGTCCTGATCTTAATCTCTGATGAGTGCCCCTAGATAAAAATAGTTCTGCTTCCGCCAAAACCATTATACCGCTAAAGCGTCACTTCCTGCCCAATATCCCTGCCATGCAATCAAGGTTCGCTCTGAGGTTGCAACATTGGGATTCACGTCATGCCAAAGGCCAAAAGCAATCGATTATGGCAAAGCCGACTATCTTTGATTTGATTCTGGGAGCCAGTCATGTATCGGGCCAGGTTCCCAATTATAATTTAGTAAATTAGTCATGAAAACAGATAAAGAAGAATTAAGAAGGAAGGCCCATGAATTCATGAGCAAAAAGCCTTCGGCCCTAAGAGATATGCCTCCCACGGATATCAGGCAATTGATTGAGGATCTTCAGGTTCACCAGATAGAACTGGAGATGCAGAATGAAGAATTGCGCCGGGTGCAACAAGATCTGGAAAAAGCACGAGATAACTATTCTGATTTATACGATTTTTCCCCGGTTTGCTATTTTTCGATAAATGAGCAGGGAATCATTCTGGAGGCCAATCTAACCGCAGCTGCGATGGTAGGCGTGGAAAGGGGATTGCTGATATTCCGTCCTTTTTCTGATTTCATCGTCAGGGATGATCAGGATGTGTTCTTCCTCCACCGCAGGGAGCTTCTTGAGTCTAAAACCAGGAAAACCTGTGAGCTGAGAATAAGGAATACGCAGGGCTCTGAATTTTATGCCCTCCTGGAATCTATCGTGGTGCAGGATGACAAGAACGACTGCAACCTGATACGAACCGCCGTAACCAATATACATGCGCGCAAGCAGACCGAGAACGCCCTGCGGGAATCCGAAAATCGCTACCGCCGACTGGTCGAGACCATGCATGAAGGGCTGGCAGTGGCAGACCAAAACTACCAATTTACTTACGTCAACGAAAGATTCTGTGAAATGCTCGGATACTTGCGGGAGGAGATTATTGGCCGCCATCTCAGTGATTTTGTCCATGAAGACTACAAGGCATTAATGAAGGATCAGATCACTCGAAGACGTCGGGGTGAAGAAAATAGATTCGAACTCGTCTGGCAAACCAAGAACGGCAACAAGGTTCATACCCTCGCATCTCCAAGAGGATTTTACGATGAAGAGGGACGTTTCACCGGTAGTTTGGGGATCCTGACAGACATCACCGATCGCAAAGAAATGGAGGAGGCACTTCGGTTATCAGAAGAAAAGTATCGTCTTTTGGTGGAAAATGCCAATGATGCCATCTTTATCCTTCAAGACGGACAGATCAAATTTGCCAATCAGAAGGCAAATCAAATGGGCAATGATTTAGGCGTTGATTTGGACCGGGTTCCGTTTGCAAATCATGTCCATCCGGGTGACCGGGAGATGGTTCTTGAGAAGCACAAGCGCCCGCTAAAAGGGAAAAAACTGCCGAAAACCTATGCATTCAGGCTAGTCGGCCAAGATGATCAGGTGGTGTGGGTCGATCTCAATGCAGTTCAAATCGATTGGAAAGGCAAACCCGCGACCCTGAATTTTTTAAGAGATATAACCTTACAGCGTAAATTGGAAAAGCAACTTCAATTATCTCAAAAAATGGATGCCGTCGGGACTTTGGCCGGCGGAATTGCGCATGACTTTAACAATCTTTTGATGGGCATCCAGGGTAGGACGTCGCTGATGCTGTTGGAAACGGACCCCCTCCATTTCCATTTTGAGCATTTAACAGAAATAGAGGCTTATATCAGAAGGGCGACAAAACTCACCAAACAGCTTTTGGGATTTGCCAGAGGGGGGAAATATGAAGTCAAACCCACGGATCTAAATGTTCTGATAGATAAAAGCGCCCAGATGTTTGGCAGAACAAAAAAAGAGGTTACAATTTATAAAAAATATCAGGATAAGATTTGGACAGTTGAAGTCGATCGCAGCCAGATTGATCAGGTATTATTAAATGTCTTCGTCAATGCGTGGCAGGCGATGCCCGGAGGAGGCGATCTCTATATTCAGACAGAAAATGGAATGCTTGATCAAGACTTTGCCGGCGCCTATGGCGTCCGGCCCGGAAAATATGTCGTGATGTCGATCACGGATACCGGTGTCGGGATGGATGAAAACACGTTGAAAAGCGTATTTGATCCGTTTTTTACCACCAAACCGAAAGAAAGAGGAACCGGGTTGGGTCTGGCTTCTGCCTATGGCATCATAAAAAATCATGATGGAATTATAATTGCAGAAAGTACTAGGGGAGAGGGAGCGACCTTTCATATTTATTTGCCGGCCTCTGAAAAGCCAATCATTGACGAGCTGCAAGGTGATCAGAAAATCCTGACAGGATCAGGTACGATTTTGCTGGTAGATGATGAAGAGATGATAATTAATGTCGGTGTTCAGATATTGGAAAAAATGGGTTATGAGGTTTTGACGGCACGTCAAGGTAGAGAAGCCATCGAGGTTTACCAGCAAAATCGGCAAAAGGTCGTGATGGTCATTCTGGATCTGATTATGCCGGGAATGGGCGGCGGAGAGGTGTATGACAGACTCAAAGAGATCGATCCGAATGTGAAGGTCCTTCTTTCCAGTGGATACAGCCTTGATGGTCAGGCAACTGAAATCCTGAAACGCGGCTGCGACGGCTTTATCCAAAAGCCCTTTAACCTGATGGAACTGTCGGGAAAGTTAAGACAACTTATTATCAAGTAAAGAATCCTGGCCCAACCTCCGGCCCTTAGGCCTACAGCCCGGAGGGAGGACCAGACTATGATTTCACCCCAGCGGGGTGGTGTTTGCCGTAAGCTAACCAATGGAATAATGGAATGGTGGAAAAATGGAATATTGGGTACATCCATGTGCCATCTGGTTGAAAAACAATACGATTCATGGGATAAACAAACCATGGATCGAAAAAACATCAACAGAGGATTTAAACAGCTCCGAGTT
>CAMYLH010000529.1:4824-7119 GCA_947259065.1 uncultured Desulfobacterales bacterium | reverse complement strand
CGCATAGGGACTTGCATGTTGAACTGCCATTTTCAAATGCCGATCGTTTTCCGAAACGCATCAATGATCGCTTGGTAATCCCGGCTGCCGAAAATGGCTGAACCCGCCACAAATACATCCACACCGGCAGCCGCAATATCGGCAATCGTTTTCTCATTGACACCGCCGTCAATTTCGATGAGCGTCTTTAGATTTTTTCGTTGGATCAATTGACGCAGCGTTCTTATCTTATCAAGGCTGTTTTTGATGAAAGCCTGACCGCCGAACCCGGGGTTGACGCTCATAATTAACACATAATCGACATATTCAATGATCCATTCCAGTGTCTGAACCGGGGTTGAAGGATTCAGCACGACCCCTGGTTGAGCGCCGCACTCGCGAATCAGCTGTATCGAGCGGTTCAGGTGTAAGCAGGTTTCGACATGCACGGATATCAGTGAGGCTCCGGCCTCGGCGAAAGCCGGTATGTAATTGTCCGGGTTTTCAATCATCAAATGCACATCGATCGGCAGCGAGGTTACCCGCCGGACCGCTTCGACAATCAATGGCCCGATGGTAATGTTGGGCACAAAATGACCGTCCATGACATCGGCATGGATCCAATCAGCGCCGGCCGACTCAACTGCCTTGATCTCGTTGCCGAGTTTGGAAAAATCAGCCGATAAAATGGATGGTGCGATCACTTTCATAGATAGCTCCGATTATTATTGGTTGAAGTCATAAATTATTTGATTTCACCACAGAGTCACAGAGAACGCGGAGACGTATTTTTTTGTTTGCCGGGAGACGCCGGTAAACGAAAAGAATCAATGCTGAGCAATAGAGAAATTATTAGATCTCAATAGCTGTGCTTTTATCACCAACGCTACAGGTTTTTTGCCCATCGCCGTCATCCATCCAATGGACAAAAAGATATAAATTCTCTGTGCCCTCCGTGTCTCTGTGGTAAAAAATATTACTGGTGATACATCACTGTCATTGCGAATAAGAGCATTAAATCTCACCACGCTTCATACATCTGGGTTTTCACCAGTTCATCATCTTCAAAGATGAATGCCGCTGCATCCTGATCCCTTGGAACCAGAACCCATAATTCTTCGCCGGGTTTGATGTAGTCATCGAATATATCGACAGTTCCATCCTCGCTTTCTAATTCCACCCGGACCCTTTTTTTCAGAAATCCGTTTTTAACTCGGTGCTGCAACAGACTCCCGTACAATGGATGGCGCAGGTGTGCTCCTACTGTTTTGCCGGGGTGGCGGTTGATCACCAGATTAATGGGACTATTTTCGCGTATTCGGTAGCCTGCCGGTGGTTCCTGGTTAATAATTATGTTGCGGGGCTTGTGTTTATCAAAATGCGATCGTATCTCTCCGACCGTCAGGTTCGTCTTTTCGATCATTAACACGGCTTTATTCAGTGTAAGTCCGGCTAGCTCAGGCATCATGTAGGCGACAGGTCGAGCTCCCATGCTCACCATTAAATCTGCCGGAGCCCCGCGCTCGATCATGGTGCCGGCTGAGGGTACCTGCCCAACAATATGGTCCTTTTCAACGCTCTTAACATAGGTATGTGTCAGATGTCCCTGGGTAATGCTGTTTTCTTCCATTATCATTCGAGCCTGCTGCTCCGATAGAGAAATTAGATTGGGCATTAAAATATTTTTGGGACCTTTTGAAAGAATAATTCTGATATCACGGTCTTTCTTTACTTCCGATCCCGGGTCCGGTTCCTGGTAGATAACGTAGTTTTTCGGGAATTGCCGACTGTATTCCGATCCATTAACTTTGGTGTTCAATTGTAGATCGGTCAACTGCTCAAGCGCGGTGACGACATCTTTTCCCACAAGGTCCGGCACGATTACGGTATCTTCACTTTTGATGATCAAGGTCAGCGTTAAATAGGCACTGGCACCTGCCACGATCAGAAAGACAATCATCAGAATTGCTACTTTTGCAAATTTTGAAATCATGGGATTCGTTGAAGTCGAACTGAAAAAAAACCGTCCATCTGAGTTAGACACGGGAAGGTTTTGAAATAGCCTTCGGAGACTGCCAATTTGCTGATTCCATTCGGAAGCGCCCCGTAGCAATCATCGATAACAAATTCGCCGTGTTTTTTTAAAAATTGATGAATTACTTCTTCATTTTCTTCGGGTTCCGGACTGCATACGGCATACACTAAAACGCCGTCCGCTTTGACTGCATGGGCTAAATTTTCCAACAGGCGCACTTGCCTGGCTTTGTTTCTCACTAGGGCCTTCTCGGAGCGATGCCATTTTATATCCGGGTTGCG
>CAMYLH010000529.1:0-4743 GCA_947259065.1 uncultured Desulfobacterales bacterium | reverse complement strand
AAAGGGTTGATACGATAGAAATACCCAAACGTTGCATTTCAGCTTGGAGCTGCCGAAGCTTTTGCCCGTTCATGTCCAATGCAACGACAGCACCTTTATTATTCATCAGCTGGGCGATATGACCGGTTTTACCGCCCAGACCGGCACAGGCGTCCAGAACGGATTCTCCCGGCCTCGGATCCAACAACAGTGACACCAGTTGCGCGGCTTCATCCTGAACCTGGAACCAACCGGCATCAAAGCCACTGAGCTTTGGTATCGATGTCCCGGGATTCGAAAAAGTGATACCATCCGGCGAATAAGGCGTTTGTTTAACATCTTCAGCTTCGCATTCGAGTTTCAATAACAGCTCCCGTGGTGATACTTTGAATGTATTGGTGCGAACGGTTATGGCCGGGATCGAATTCACGGCATCGCACAGGCCGGCTGTTTTTTTTTGGCCATAGCGCTGCAGCCATCTGAGAATGATCCATTCCGGAAACGATTTGCCGACCGCCAGGGCAGCACTTGTGTATTTATCCGCATCCGGAAAGGAAACATCTCGGTACTGCCGGGAAGCTTTGCGCAACAAGGCGTTTACATATCCTGCCACCCATGGCGCACCATATGCTTTGGCCATATTTACAGCGGCATTGACTGCGGCGGAATCCGGAATTCGATCCAGGTAAATGATCTGGAACAGGGCCAGCCGCAGAATATTCAAAACCCTCGGGTTGATTTTATTAAAACGGGTGCTGGAAAAATGGGTGATAATATGATCCAAGCGGCCCCTCCAGCGCAGAACCCCGTACACCAGGGTCTGAAGCAGTGCTCGATCCCGCCGCGAGTCCATCCGTCCGCCACCGGAATAGTCCTCCATGAGGGTGTCCAGGGTGCACTGGCCTTGATTCAATCTATTTAATATATCCAATGCAGTTTTTCGTGCATCAAGGGGCATGATAAACCGGAATCGACGATTGAATATTCAATCATTTAAGGTGCTAACCAAGTACCGAACCCGGCGGTATCCCGTGTCCCCGCAGAAAATCTTTTATCAAGAGGCGCTTGCCGGAATCACCCTGGATTTCTTCGATGCAAAGTGCACCTTTGGCGGTGGCGACACGTAACTCATCGGCAAATCCTTTTAGGACTGTACCGGGGAATTCTGTGATATCCATCGCAAGAGGACGGGACTTGAATATCTTCAGGCGTTTGTCGCCAAGAAACGTATACGCTCCAGGCCACGGCGTGACTCCCCGGATAAAATTTACCAGGGATTCAGGGGATTGGTTCCAGTTGATGAGGCCGTCATCTTTGGTAAGCATGGGCGCGTAGGTGGCAAGGCTGTGATCCTGGGGCATGGATTGAATGCGATTGTCTGCAAATGCCTTTAAGGTATCAATGAGAATAGCCGCACCTTTTGAGGCCAAACGTTCATACAACGTTCCGGCGGTATCATCCGGATTAATGGCTTCTTTGGCGCTGAGCAGGACGTTTCCGGCGTCCAGTTCCTTTACCATGAGCATGCTGCACACACCGGTTTCTTTTTCACCATTGATAATAGCCCATTGGATGGGTGCGGGGCCGCGATATTTCGGGAGCAGCGAAGCATGAATATTAATGGTGCCGAAACGGGGCAATGTGATTAAATTTTCGGATAAGATGCGTCCAAATGCGATGACCACCAGAAAATCCGGTTTGAGATCTTCAATTTTGCCGTTTGAGATCTTTAATCGTGTCGGTAAATTCTACGGTCTTGATGGATGCAGGCTGACTGACCGGATACCCCAGATCCAAAGCCATTTGCTTTACCGCCGGTGGGGTGACTTTACGGCCCCGTCCTCTGGGCCGGTCGGGTGCTGTGACGACCATGGCGACATTATAATTGTTTTCATGCAGGGCGACGAGAGCCGGGACGGAAAATTGAGGCGTCCCCAAAAATACGATTTTAATTTTTTTTTTCATTTTTCTCGTAATTGCTTTTTAATTCGCCGTTTGTACATTTGCCTTTTCAATGAGCTGAGGTGCTCGATGAATAACGTGCCGTTTAAGTGGTCAATTTCGTGCTGAAGGACGATGGCCAGAATTCCCTCCGCATCGATTTTCGAAGGGTTGCCATCCCGGTCATAGCCTTCAACGGTTAGGGATGCAGCGCGTTTCACATCCGCTCTGAAGTCCGGAACGCTGAGACAACCTTCATTTTCCGATACGATCTCTCCTTCCCTGGCGATGATCTTAGGATTGATCAGAACATGCAGGGAACGGCTTTCATCTCTGGGGGAAACATCATAAATTAATAAACTCTTGTCCCAGCCGACCTGGATGGCGGCCAGCCCGATCCCCGGCGCGTCATACATGGTAAGGGCCATTTTATCGACCATTTCCTGAACCTTGCCGTCGATATTATCCAGCGGTTGCGTCGGTTGGCTCAGAAATTTATCGGGCTATGCTAAAATTTTAAGTTTGTCCATATCGTTATTTTTTTACTTCTATTCCTTATGTTTTTCGACCGCGGGTTTCATACAAGAATGAAGGCCTTGAATCCCGTTCGGTCGTTTGATTTTATCCTTACATTCCCGGATCCTTGAATTCTTTGCCCTCCAAAGACAATCGACGTATGTTCACGCTGAGAATCATCGCCGATACAAATCCGATAAGGATTACCGGGATCACTTGAATGGCATGGTTTGCCAGCGTGAAACCCGCCGCATCTTTGGCAGAAATGCCAAATAGAGAAAGCGCGAACACTCCGCCTGCTTCCCAGAGTCCCCACCAACCGGGAACGGACGGCAGGGAAATAAAGATACAGATAATCACCATCACGGTGGTTATCTCAAGATACGTCAGATGAATACCCGGGCTGCCGAGTGAAAATAGAAAGTAAGAGCAAGCCTGCAGACCCCAGATAAGAACTGAGTAACCGGCACACAAAAAGATTTTTTTCGGATATCTTATCAGCGCAAAACCCTGGGCGATATTTTTTAATATGTTGATGACGGGTTGACATATTTTATTTCTGACGGCGGCCTTAAATCGCTTTCCTGCAAAAAAGAACAACGACGGTGTCAGCAAAATTATACTGTAAATCAAATCACGGACTTTGCCGATACTGAATAATGCGATGCCCGCAATTAACACCGCAGCAAGCTTAAGCATGGTATCAAATACGGTTTGCAGCGTTTCTTGGTTCAGCTGATAAGTGCCAAAGGCAACATATTGATCGGGGTCTATTTTCAATGCACCGGCAGTTAGTATGAACAATAAGATCAATAGACAGATGTCGAATATCCGTTCCGCAACGACGGTGGCCAAACCGATTGTAAAAGGAACTTTTTCCTCTTTTTGCAGAATCATTGGGCGGGCGACTTCACCAAGGCGACCCGGCAAGACACAATTGATCATAAATCCGATCATCAGGGGATGAAATGCACGCCAGAAACTTATTCTGCGTGTCGATTCCAGTATGATCTGCCACCGAACAGCCCGCAACATGAAAGAAAACAGCCCGACCAGCACTGCCGGCAATACCCAAAAATAATTGATTGAGACCAGATAGTTAAGCAACTCGGCAATCGGAACATTTTTAAAAGCAAAATAGAGTGCTCCGGCCGATAATAAGACACCCCCGATCAAGGAGATGGTCATATTTTTTTTCATGCAGATAAAATTTCCCGGGCAGCGGCTATGTCCTTCTTAATTTGATCGATAAGATCTGAAATGTTTGAAAATTTTACTTCATCTCGTATCCGTTTGATAAAATTCACCAGAATTTTTTCACCATATATATCGTCATTAAAATCAAAAATATGCACTTCAACCGTAAATTCATGATTTTCAAACGTCGGGCTGTAACCGATGTTTGCCACACCTTTATAGGCTTTACCCCGGCATTCACCGGTAACTGCATAAATTCCGGTTTTGGGACATAACTCGTCATGCAGATTGATATTGGCTGTCGGAATGCCAAGTAGTTTGCCGCCCCGATCACGCCCGCTGACCACCTGCCCTCTGATCTGATAATAGCGCCCCAACATTTTTTCGGCCCGCTCCATCAAACCGTTGGCGACGAGTTGCCGGATTTTGGTGCTGCTGATTCTATCGGCATAAGATTTGGACATCCGGATCCAGTCCGCCACGATGACCTCAAAACCATATCTCGGGGCATAGGCGTTTAATACCGCGATGTTGCCTTCACGATTCTTGCCGAAGCTGTAATCTTCGCCCACCACAATGGCTTTCATGCCGATTTTTGAAACCAACAAATCCCTGACGAACGCTTCGGCCGATAGCGCTGCAAATTCTCGTGTGAAGGGGATGCAGATGAGGACGTCGATGTGGGTGCGTCCAATCAATTCTGCTTTTTGCTCGTACAAGGTAATCAGGGGCGGGTGGCCGTTTTGTTTTAATACACGAATCGGGTGCGGATCAAAGGTCATGGCAATCGATGTGCCACCGATATTTTCGGCGGTTTCGATAACTTCATGGAAAAGAGCCTGATGTCCGATATGGACGCCGTCAAAATTGCCGATGGTAATGACGGCGTTTTTAAATGGTTCGTAAATCTTATCGAGGTTGTCAATAATTTTCATGCTTAACTTTCATACCATGAATAATGGCTTGACATGGATTATTAAAAAGATATATGTAGTCCACATCCTGAAATTAATCAATCTTTTTCAATGTGCCGAAGTGGCGGAACTGGTAGACGCGCTAGGTTCAGGGTCTAGTGGGCGTACGCCTGTGCGAGTTCGAGTCTCGCCTTCG
>CAMYLH010000528.1 GCA_947259065.1 uncultured Desulfobacterales bacterium | reverse complement strand
TCAATTTGGCTCATGAGGTCTTCATCTGTATAGTGCTTTAAAAAAATCGCATTTGTGGGACACTTTGCGCTACAGAGTCCGTCTCCTTTACAGAGAACAGGATTAACCCAGGCCTTTTTCCCTTGTGGTGTCTCACGAAACTCTATGGCACCATATGAACAAACTGTAATACATGCCCCACAAGATACACAATCGTACTCTTTTACATCGCAAACAGAACCTGAGACAGTGACGGTATCACTTGAGAGAAGCGTTAAAGCCCGGCTTGCCGCCCCATAAGCCTGGTTAATCGCTTCCGGTATATGCTTGGGATAGTGCGCCAATCCGCAAAGATAAACGCCTTCGGCACCAAACTCAACCGGTCTTAATTTGACGTGGGCTTCCTTGAAAAAATCATCCGGTCCCAAAGAAACTTTGAATAATTGAGATACCCCCTTATTTCCCGCGGGGGCGATAACGGCAGCGGATAAAACCAGCAAATCGGTATCTATCGCAAGTTTCCGACCTAAAATGTAATCCGGCAAACTTACCCTTAAAACAGGACGGCTTTCCGCTTCAACAGCTTCTACCTGGGGTTTGGCATCCGGCTCGTAACGGATGAACTTTACATCTTTTTCAGACGCTTTGCGGTAATAATCCTCTGCAAACCCATAGGTTCTGATATCCCGAAAGAGGATATAGATATCCATCTCGGAGTTTATCTCTTTTAGTTTCAGAGCGTTTTTTATTGCATGGCTGCAACATACCCGGGCGCAGTAATCTCGGTCCTCTTGCCTGCAACCGACACACTGGATCATTACCAGACTCCGGGCCTTGACCAATTTTTCTTCATCCCGCGCAATTTTCTCTCCCAATTCCAATTGGGTCAATACCCGATCATCTTCTCCATAAAGGTATTCGGTGGGTTTATATTCAACAGCACCTGTAGCGATGACGGCTGCTCCATGTTTTATCTCCGTAAACCCAATATCAGACTTCACCCGGGTTACGAAATTTCCCACATACCCGGTCGCCGCTGTGATGATGGCATCCGTATATACATCTATCAGGGGATGCTGATAAACCTTGCGCACAAGGTCACGCAGATAGGCCTGAACATCCATCCCATCCAAGGTGTAATGGATTCTTCTCGCCGTTCCCCCCAGGTCGGCATCCTTTTCCACCAGGCAAACCTCGTGCCCCTGGTTGGCTATGGAGAGGGCACACGTCATACCGGCGATACCCCCACCAACCACCAGCGCCTTCCTGTTTACCGGCAGATCAATTTCCTGTAGTGGCTGCAAATGGCAAACCCGTGCGACCGACATCCGGGTTATATCCTGTGCCTTTTGGGTGGCATCTTCTTTTTCTTTGGAGTGAACCCAGGAGCAATGTTCCCTGATATTTGCCATGTCGAAGTAATATTGATTAATCCCGGCCTCCCGCAGGGTGTCCCGGAATAACGGTTCTAGGGTCCTGGGGGAGCAAGCCGCGACCACCACTCGATTCAGCCCTTTTTCCCGGATCGTCTCCGTTATTGACTCGGCAGAATCAGTCGCACATGAAAACAGCTGCTCGGTAGCGTAAACAACATTGGGCAGAGTTTTGGCATATTGGACCGTGGACGGAACATCGACCACTCTTCCGATATTCGCACCACAATGGCATACAAAGACACCTACCCTGGCCTCTTCTTGCGAGACATCTTTTTCCGCTGGATATATTCTTGCCTGGGACAGCTTCCCGCGCCTGTGGTCAAGAAATTCGCCGCATTGGGAGCCGGCTCCGCTGGCAGAAAAAACCGACTCGGGGATATCCATCGGACCCTGGAAGGCTCCGCTGACAAAAATTCCCGGGCGAGAAGTTTCAATGGGATTAAAAGGATTGGTTTTACAGAATCCATGGGAATTGAGCTCGAAGCCGTACATATCGGCCAATTTTCCAACTTCGGCCGGCGGGTTCAATCCAACGGATAATACGACCAGATCGAATTCTTCCTCCTTTACACCTTCTTCGGCAGTCGCGTATCTGATGGTGACATTCTTGCTTGGCGGGATCTCTTTTCCGATGGATACGTAGCTTCGAATAAATCGAACCCCGGCAAGGTTCTCTGCCCTGTGGTAGAATCGTTCGAAATCCTTGCTATAGGAACGAATATCGTTATGGAATACCGTACACTCCGCCTCGCTGTTATGGTCCTTGGTCAAGATCACCTGCTTCTGGGTATAGGTGCAACAGACGGCGGAACAGTAGCTGTTGCCGCCCGGAGTAACCTGTCTGGAACCGACGCATTGAATCCAGGCGATTTTATGGGGGTGCTTCTTGTCGGAAGGGCGCAATACCTCACCTTCGTGAGGCCCGGTGGCACACAACAGCCGTTCAAAATCAAGACTGGTGACCACGTTCTCCATTTTGCCGTAGCCGAAGTCGCCTCTCAACCCGGGGTCAAATATTTCATAACCCGCAGATAGAACAATGGCACCTACCTGGATGTCCATCTTCTGGGCCTCTTGATGCAGATATATGGCGTCATTCTGACAGACGCTCTCGCAGATGGCACATTTCTTTTCTTTAAGGTAAAGGCAGCTTTCATGAATATACGTGACAAGGGGAACGGCTTGAGAAAAGTATATATGGACGGCCTTATTCGCCGATAAATCTTGATTGTATGGATCAGGGATCTCGACCGGACAGTACTCTACACAGGTAGCACAACCCGTGCATTTGTCCTCTATCACATATCTGGGTTTTTTGTTCAGGGTGACCCTGAAGTCCCCTGCTTGTCCTTCTACACCGTCAACTTCGGTATAGGTCAGGACCTCTATATTGGGATGCCGGCCGACCTCGACCAGTTTGGGCGAGAGTATTCACATCGAGCAGTCATTGGTGGGATAGGTCTTGTCAAGCTGGGCCATCTTGCCGCCAATGGCAGGTGATTTCTCAACCAAATACACCTTATAACCCGAATCGGCGAGATCGAGAGAAGCCTGAATGCCGCTGATTCCCCCACCGACAACCATCACATCTCCGAAATTACTGTCTGCCAGACTTTTACAAAGCTGTTCAAT
>CAMYLH010000527.1 GCA_947259065.1 uncultured Desulfobacterales bacterium | reverse complement strand
CCTGGAAGGGGCCGGGGCCACTTCTGCTGGTGGCCGCTGATTTTTATTCTTGATTTGTTCCGTATGCACTTAATTTTTGATCTCATTTCTACTCCGACTTTCGAAAGATTTCAGGCGTCATCCCGGTTTTACGCTTGAATAAAGATGAGTGGCCTGGATTTCTAAACTTTTGAGGTAGGTTACCATGATATTAAGAAATAAATTAATCTTGATCCTCTCAGCCGTGGCTATTTGTCCGATGATTTTTATCGGCACGCTCGGATATTCCAGTGCTAAGACGACGCTGGAGAAACTGCGAATAGAAGCGCTGAAAGGCATCACGGATCTAAAAGCGAAACAGATCGAAGAGTTTTTCAGGGATCAAAAAAACCATGTCCGAATTGCTCATCAGAGGCCGACCATAAAAAAATATGCCGCTATACTTTCCGGTCGCGCCGTTGACTTTTCCAGCCCTGACTATGAAACCATTCGTGAGGAATTGGACAGGGCCCTTCAGATGTACTCATCGGTTTATGATTATGCCAATGTTATGCTGGCAAATCCGCAAGGGGAAATTGTATACGTTTTAAACAGGACTTCGGTTTCAGATGATATCAACTATCTTCTACCTGATCTTTGGCAGAAAGCTTTTAAAGAAGGCAAAAAGGAAGTTTATATATCGGACGTTTTTAAAAGTAGAAGCCGGCCCGGTCAATTTTCTGTATATATTAGCGCCCCGGTCAACAATTTTGATGGAAAGTTTGTGGGCGTGATTGTTTTGGAAGTTGACCTGGCATCGATCTTTAAACTTGTTCAGGATTCGACCGGAATGGGTGAAACCGGGGAAACCTTAATTGCCAGAAAAGAGGATGATGCAGCCCTGTTTCTCAATCCGCTTAGACATGATCCGGATGCAGCCTTAAAAAGAAAAGTTGTTTTTGGACAAAGTCAGGCTATACCCATTCAGGAGGCGTTGAAAGGAAATGCCGGACATGGATTTTCGGCAGATTACCGGGGCAAAAGGGTGATTGCCGTCTGGCAATACATGCCTTTGCTGGATTGGGGAATGGTTGCCAAAATAGATGCCTCTGAAGCTTTTCAGCCCGCTACAACGCTGGGAAATTTCGTACTCATACTTGCCATTGCCGTTATCATATTAAGTATATTAATAGCTCTTATCGTCGCAAAATCCATTTCCGATCCGATTCAGACGCTTCAACAAGGTACAGTAGAAATCGGCAGAGGCAATTTAGATCATAAAGTCGGCACCAATGCGAAGGATGAGATCGGTCTGCTCGGAAGCGCGTTCGACCAAATGGCGGAAAAATTGAAGAGCGTTACAGCTTCACGAGATGATTTAAACCGCGAGATAAATGAACGCAAGAAGGTGGAAAAGGCGCTGCTGTTCACCAGGTTCTGCATCGATCATGCCAATGATATGCTTTATTGGGTTGATCCTGAAGGAAAGATCGTTGACGTCAATGATACCACTTGTAATAGACTTGGGTATTCTAGAGATGAACTTATATCGATGAATGTGGAAGATGTCGATCCGTATATGCCACTAGCAGAGTACGACCGAATTTGGCAGGATCTGAAAAAACGTGGGGCCGCGAAATTGGAGACAGTTCACTATGCTAGAAAAAAAGAACCGATCCCGGTAGAGGTCACACTAAATCATATTACATTTGACGGCAAGGAATACAATTGTGCTTTCGCCCGTGATATCACTGATCGCAAGAAAGCCGAAGAAGAACTTCAAAAGAGTATGAATGAGCTTGATGAACGTGTCAAAGAGTTAAATTGTTTTTTTGAAATTTCCCGGTTGGTTGAGAAACGGGAGCTTACACTTGATGACTTACTACAGGGGATCGTAGGTCTTATTCCGCCCGCTTGGCAGTACCCGGATATCACTTGCGCCAAGATTAAATTAAATGGGAAAGAGTTGAAAACGCAGAATTTTACGGAAACGAATTGGCAACAAGTCAGCGATGTCCTTGTTCACGGCGTGCCGAGCGGCAAATTAGTGGTTGGTTACCTTGAAGAGAGGCCGGAAAACGATGGAGGTCCCTTCCTGACAGAAGAGGGGGCATTGCTCGATGCCATCGCTGAGCGAGTGGGCAGAATTATAGAACGCAAATGGGCGCAGGATGCCGTACGTAAGAGCGAAGAAAAATTCCGGGAACTTATGGAAAATATGCATAGCGGCTTGGCCGTTTATGAAGCAGTCGCCGGTGGCCAAGATTTTGAAATTAAGGATTTTAACCGCAGTGGCGAAAACATAGAGAAGATCGCTAGAGAAAAAGTAATCGGCCGTCGTGTAACGGATGTTTTCCCTGGCGTAAAGGATCTTGGAATCTTTGATGTCTTTCAAAGGGTTTGGAAGACCGGTAAACCTGAATATTTCTCTGGCGGTGTTTACCAAGATCATCGAACGCCTCCCAGTTGGAGAGAAAGTTATGTTTATAGGCTATCCTCCGGAGAAATCGTCTCGGTTTATCAAGATGTTACCGAGCAAAAACTGGCCCAAAAAGCATTGAAAGACAGTGAGAAACGATTTCGTGATCTGGTGGAGAACTCCCTTACCGGAATATCCATTGTTCAGGATAATCGAGTAATCTATCAAAACCAGGCACAAGAGAGGCTTCTGGGTCCTTTACCACGGTCATATTTACTGGCCGATTTTGAAAAAATCCATCCAGAAGATCTTGAAATAGTTAAACGATTGAGTCAAAGGATAAATCAAGGAGAAATTCAAACCCTGGAGACAGATTTTCGATTTTATGCCAAAGGCCCGAAAAAAGGCAGCAAGAATTTGAAGTGGGTTTACTGTCGGGCTTTATGGACCGAATATAGAGGCAAAGAAGCCATACTGGTCAATATGATTGATATGACCAATGCCAAGGAGTTGGAACATCTTTTAACCATTCAGGACAAAATGGCTTCACTGGGTCGCGTAGCAGCCGGTATGGCCCATGAAATAAGAAATCCCTTATCGGGGATTAACATCTACTTAAACACGCTCAAAAAGCTTCACCATAAGAATGGAAGTGAGGAAAAAGTTAAAC
>CAMYLH010000526.1 GCA_947259065.1 uncultured Desulfobacterales bacterium | reverse complement strand
AAGCCGCGCTGGGGTCACTATTCATCGGCCCAGGACCTTCGCCAGGTATTGACCGGTATAAGAATTGCTGATGGTCGCAATCTCTTCGGGTCTGCCACAGCCGATGACATAACCGCCCTCGTCGCCCCCTTCAGGGCCAAGATCGATGATGTGATCGGCTGTCTTGATAACATCCATGTTGTGCTCGATGACGATGACGGTATTGCCTGTTTCCACCAGCTGATTGAGTACCTCGAGCAGTTTACGGATATCATCGGCATGCAGTCCGGTGGTCGGTTCATCAAGAATGTAAATGGTTTTACCGCTTCCTTTTTTGCTGAGTTCACGTGAGAGCTTCACCCGCTGGGCTTCACCGCCGGACAAGGTGGTGGCCGGCTGACCGACTTGAATATACCCCAATCCAACATCTACCAGGGTTTGCAGTTTCATCCTGATTTTTGTGATCCGCGAGAAAAAACTTGTTGCCTGGTTTACGGTCATCTCAAGAATTTCCTTGATGTTTTTTCCTTTGTATCGAACTTCGAGGGTTTCGCGGTTATAGCGATTGCCTTGGCAAACATCGCAGACCACGTAGACATCAGGTAAAAAATGCATTTCGATTTTGATAATGCCGTCGCCCTGGCAGGCTTCGCATCGACCACCCTTGACATTGAAACTGAAACGCCCGGGCTTATACCCCCGCATACGAGCCTCCGGCGTGCGTGAGAAAAGCTCTCTGATCTTAGAAAACAGACCGGTATAAGTTCCGGGATTGGATCGTGGTGTTCTGCCGATCGGAGACTGGTCGATATTGATGACCTTGTCAACGTGCTCCATCCCCAAAACACGACGGTGGATTCCGGCCGGGATTCTGGCATGGCGAAGTTTTTGAACCAATGCGGGATACAGGGTTTCCAGGACCAGGGTGGATTTTCCCGATCCGGATACGCCGGTGACGCAGATAAAGCAGCCTAAAGGAAAGGCAACGCTGATATTTTTTAAATTGTTATGGACAGCACCTTCCAGCATGAGTTGCCCTCTGTGGTTGGTACGCCGGACGGCCGGGATCGAGATCGACTTACGGCCGGACAGATACTGACCCGTCAGGGAAGATTCATGATCCAGCAGTTTTTCGGGCGTGCCGGCGAAAACGACGCGGCCACCATTCACCCCCGCTCCGGGTCCCATGTCCACAACATAATCAGCGCTGCGAATGGTGTCTTCATCGTGTTCAACCACCAGAACCGTATTGCCGAGGTCGCGCATTTTGATCAGCGTTTGCAACAGTCTCTGATTGTCTTTTTGATGAAGACCGATGCTGGGTTCGTCGAGCACGTAAAGCACGCCGGTTAATTTGGAGCCAATCTGAGTTGCCAGGCGGATACGTTGGCTTTCGCCGCCGGACAGCGATTGTGCGGATCGATCCAGTGTAAGGTAAGAAAGACCGACGCTTAGCAGAAAACCAAGCCGTTCCACGGTTTCACGGATGATCCTGCGGGCAATGATCTGCTGTTTGTCATCCAATTTCAGGTCTAGAAAAAAATTCCGGACGTTGGCCACTGATAGCGCTGTAAGTTCAGATATATTCAGGTTGCCTATTTTTACAGATCGACTGGCCGGGTTTAATTTTGTGCCGTTGCATTCCGAGCAGGGACGAAAATTCATGTATTGCTTAATCTCCTGCCGGATATAATTTGAATCTGTTTCCCGGTAGCGGCGCTCCAGATTCGGGATGACGCCTTCAAACGGTTTTTGATAAGTTAATGACTTCAGCGCCTGATCCGTAGAGGATGACGCGTTTAAATGTTTCCGCAAGTTCTTCGAACGGCGTATAAATATCGGTACCGTAGTGTTTGGTGAGGGCATCGATAAACTCAATAAAATGCATGCTGTTTCTTTTGGCCCAGACACTGACAGCACCCTCCCGTAAAGAGAGTTTCGGGTTTGGAACAATCAGCTCCGGCGCAAGCTCGGTGGTTGTTCCCAGGCCATCGCAGTTTCGACAAGCGCCCTGGGGAGAGTTGAAAGAGAAACTGGCCGGTGTGAATTCCGGATAACTGATACCGCACTTTATGCAGGCGGATTTTTCGCTGAACAGAATGGTTTCCTTGGTCGGAATGTGGACCGAGGCGATCCCGCCCGATTGGGCCAGTGCCAGTTCCAGCGAATCTGCAAGCCGTTTTCGAATGGTTGTCTTTACGATGAGACGGTCCACCACAACTTCGATGTCATGTTTTTTGGTTTTAAGGAGTTTGCCGATCTCTTCAATCTCAAATATCTCACCATCCACGCGGACCCGGGCGAACCCTTCCTTCTTCAGTGTTCCAAAAAGCTTCTCATGGCTTCCTTTTTGTCCGCTGATCAGGGGCGCCAGGATTATCACGCGGGTATCCTCGGGCAAGGACATGATGCGGTCTACGATTTGATCGATGGATTGCGACGTAATGGGTCGGCCGCATCGGTAACAATGCGGGCTGCCGACCCTGGCAAGAAGCAGGCGCAGGTAGTCATATATCTCAGTTACCGTACCGACCGTTGAGCGCGGGTTGTGGCTGGATGTTTTTTGCTCAATTGCAATAGCGGGCGACAGACCCTCGATCAGGTCTACATCGGGCTTGTCCATCCGTTCCAGAAATTGTCGGGCATAGGTGGACAGGGATTCCACATACCGGCGTTGGCCTTCGGCATAAAGGGTGTCAAACGCGAGAGTGGATTTACCTGATCCGGACAAACCGGTGATGACTACCAGTTTATTACGCGGCAGGTTTACATTTATATTTTTCAGGTTGTGCTGGCGGGCACCCTGGATGATGATTTTTTCGGAATCCATATCTTTTTCTTTTACAGGGTACGAAAAATTATTTCAAACGGAATTCGTCTAAACACCTGATGCGATTGAAGTTTAATTGGCTGAAATGGCAGGGACGTTTTTTTTTATTTTTTTAAAAATTAAAGAAAATGGAAGATAATCCAAGTTTTTGTAAGATGCTCTGATTGTTAACAACTATCGTGAATTGGTGGATCTGCTTAAAATGCTTAAAAAAATCTTCCAATATAAAAAGTTTGTATTTAAGCATAGTTGTCAGCGAGCTATGAATAATATTCGTGATAACAAGTAGATATAGATTGTTCAAAAAGCTTTGGGACTGATGCTTAAAATCGGGTTTTTCAGGTTTGACACTTTTGGCGGGATACCTTAAACAAATGCATGCTCTCATCTGGTGCGTGCACCATCTAACGTAAACCTCCCAATATTTTAAATGCAATTTATTTGCCGATGGGTCACTTTAATTCGATCTATTAATGTTTTCTTCATATCGATAGAAGATTAGAAATACTACACTATATGGAAACTGTTTGGAAAAGAGTAAAATCTGATATTAAGCAACGCGTTCCCGCTCACAGTTTTAATATGTGGATTGAGCCGTTAAAAGTAACTGAAAGTGATGAAAACGGCTGGATTTTCTCCTGTCCGAATTTCTTTTCCAAGAAGCGAGTCGAGGGCTTGTACGGTGCAATGATAAAAAATGCCCTGCAGCGCGCACTGGGACAGGATTGTCAGATCTCATTTAATATTTCAAACAAAACCGGCCATCCGGAGAATATAGTCCACAAAAATTTGCAGCTGCCGTTACCAAACGAAAATTTGCGTCCGCACAATGGGCGTCTATTTCGAGAAGAGTTCACCTTCGACAGCTTTGTTGTCGGCAGCAACAATGATTTTGCCTATTCAGCATCCCTTGCAATGGCTTCGCGTAATGATTCCCAGCGCAATGGGTTATTTTTACTTTCCAAGACCGGCATGGGGAAAAGCCACCTCTCGCAGGCGATCGGTAACCATATTTTAGCCATCAGCCCCAAAGACCGGGTTTACTATATCACGGCCGAAGATTTTAGCAACGAAATGGTTCAAGCTTTTCGCCATGACGCCATCAACAAATTCAAGGCCAAGTACCGCAGCCAATGCGATGTTCTGCTTCTGGAAGATGTTCATTACCTCAGTGGAAAAGAGCGCACCCAGATAGAACTCGCATTGACGCTTGATACGCTTTTTGAATCCGGCAAGCGAATCATTTTTTCCAGCTGTTATCTGCCGGCCGATATTCCCAAGCTCCATGACAAATTGAGATCACGTTTGTCATGCGGACTTATTTCTGCCATTGAGCCACCCAGTTTTAGAACCAGGTTGAGGATACTGCAGAAAAAAGCGAGGCTTAACCGGTATCTTTTTCCTGAAAACATCCTGCATTATTTAGCCGGGGAACTCACCGATGATGTCCGCCAGCTTGAAAGCGGACTCAACGGGGTTGCCGCCAAATCATCGCTTCTGGGTATGCCCATCAATCTCAACCTGGCTGAAAGTGTCGTGAAAAACATTGTTCGTCAACGCAAACGAATCACCATCGAGGCGATTAAGAAACTGGTGTGCAAATATTATGATGTTTCCATCGAAGATGTTTTGTCGCGTTCCCGCAAACAAAATCTTGTCAGACCCAGACAAATGGCCATTTACTTGGCACGTAACTATACGGATGCTCCATTGCAGAGCATCGGTAAATCATTTAACCGCTATCATTCCACCGCCATGCATTCCATCAATTGTATCGAGCGAGGAATGAAGCAAAACAGCTCGATTAAAAAGCAGGTTGGATTTTTTCGTCAAAAGTTGGACTCCGGACAATTCTAGAAATGAAGAACGACGAATGTGGAATGGGGAATTAAGGAATTCTACCGTTTTTATAAATTATTTAATTGGTGGAGCGAAGCGACTTCCATAATTTCGTCATTCCTTAAATCTCCAATAACCCAATCATCTCTTTATGAATGTGCCCATTGGTGGCCAGAATTTCGGCCTGCTCCATCGTGTACGGCTCGTCTGAAAACGTGGTTACCCTCCCACCGGCTTCGGCAACTATCAGGGCGCCGGCGGCAGAATCCCATGGTTTAAGGCATTGTTCCCAGAATCCCTCGAAGCGGCCGCAGGCCACATAGCACAGGTCAAGAGCCGCGGAACCGAGCCTGCGTACCGCCTGCGAGGATTTCAGCAAATTGCCGTAGCGGACCATGACCGAGTCAAAGATCTCCTGAACATTGTAAGGAAATCCGGTAACCAGCAAACTTTCTGAGATCGTCCGGGTCGCAGATACCTGAATCGGTTGGCCGTTTAGCTGAGCACCCTGACCGCTGACAGCGGAGTAAAGCTCATTGTTGACCGGGTCTAATATGATACCGAGAACAATGCTGTCTCGAACAGCCAGGGCGATGGATATAGAAAAAATCGGAATCTGATGCGCAAAATTTACCGTACCGTCCAGGGGGTCAACGATCCATTTATATTCGGATTCGCCTGTGATCAATCCACATTCTTCGCCCAGAACGGCATGGTCCGGGAATTCGGCCCGAATGGTGGATACGATCACTTCTTCGGATTCGGTATCGGCTTCGGTAACGATTTCGGCAGCCGCCTTTTTTCGGATGCGGGATATCTTGCCGAATCGTGATCGCAGTATTTTAGCGCTATTGCGGGCTGCTTTTATTGCCGTTTGCTTAAAGGGAGCTATATCCATAGGGGGAGACCTTATCTATTGAGGGTTTGTCAATCGTTAATTGTCCTTCGAAAATTTTGATGGGCCAGCGGACTGCTGACATCTTTTATAATGGTTTCCATTTCATCAATCAGGGGCAACAGCGTTGCTTTCGAGCGCGCTGATATGGCGATACCCCTGAGCTTTCGGCTGAGGCCGAGGCTGGTCTGCGGACTGACCCGATCCATTTTGTTCAACACTCGGACGATGGCCTTATTTTGCAAATTAAGGTCAGCCAGGATTTTTTCAACGGATTCAATCTGTTCTTCATAGCGCGGATTGCTGATGTCGATAATATGCAACAACAAGTCGGCATCTTCAAGTTCTTCCAGGGTCGCACGAAATGCCACCATAAGATCGTTGGGCAAATCTTTTATAAATCCCACCGTGTCGGTGATGATGACTTCAATGTCTCTGGGAAATCGCAACCGTCGGCTGGAGGGATCGAGCGTGGCAAACAGCCGGCTTTCGGCCGCTACGCTGCTTTTGGTCAGGGTATTGAGCAAAGTTGACTTGCCGGCATTGGTATATCCAACGATGGAAATGACTCGAAGGCCTTTTTTGTAACGTTTGGCTTTTTGCTGTTGCCGATGTTTTATGACCGAGAACAGTTCTTTTTCCAATCCTGCAATTCTCGTGCGGGCTCTGCGCCGATTGATTTCCAACTTCGTCTCACCGGGACCGCGTCCGCCGATACCGCCGGTTAAGCGTGACATAGCTGTGTTTTTCGCCACGAGTCGGGGCAGCATATACTTTAGCTGGGCCAGCTCAACCTGCAGTTTTCCTTCCCGGGTTTGGGCACGCTGGGCAAAGATGTCCAGTATCAATTGCGTGCGATCAATTACTTTTAATTCGATCTGATTAGTTATGGATCTTATCTGGGAAGGGTTTAACTCCTGGTCAAAAATGATTGCCGATGCAGCCTCCTGGAGGGCCAAAATGGCCAAATCCTGGAGCTTACCGGGTCCAATCAACAGACGGGGATCCGACTTCTTACGCTGCTGCGTGACGCTTCCGACCACAGCCAAACCGCTGGATCCGGCAAGATCTCGAAGCTCTGCCAGTGATTCTTTGGCCTGGCGTTTTGTTCCGGACGATACACTGACCAACAGGACCCTTTCAATGTTCGACGCGGCCTCATGCCCGGAGCTGACCCGGGCAAGCTCATCTTCAAGTGCTTGAATGAGCGCCAGGCAGTCAATGTCCAGATTACCCGGGTCCAGGGGGGGCAAAAGCTGATAGGGACTTTCCCGGAATTTCTTGGGCATGATGTGGGCCACATGAATTTTCTGTGGCAGCCCTTCAGAATCGCTTGAGATGACCGCCATCATATCCAGCCTCAACAAGGCCAGATCGGTAAGGTCATCTTCGGACAGGGTTTCCGGGGTCAGATGGGTATGGATACATCGCAGGCCCTTTAAGCGTCCGGGGGCGGCGCGATACTCGCCGGTATGAGGAATAACGATTTTTTTGTTATCCCCTACGATCACAAAGCACACTTTACCGCGACGGTTTATCAGAATACCGATCTGACGACGAATCTCGCGGGAGAGCCGGCAAATTTCGCGGGCAAGTTCAAGCGAAAGTAAATATTCCGGTGGGATGCGACGACGGTAGAACTTTTCAAGCCTTTTGATTTGGTTCGCCTTTAGTCCGGCGCTATTTCCGTAAGTTTTTTTCAAGAAGGAGAACTTCGGGTTCTGTTTGTGTGTTCAGCTTCCGGCCATCATTTTTTCAGAGGCCGGATTTTCAAACCGAGTGTAGGAATTTAAAAAGGTTAAAAACACATCTCCCGTAGGGCCATTGCGCTGTTTGGCCAGCAGGATCTCGGCCACCCCCTTGCTGGGGTTATCTTCCTCTTTATTGTATACTTCATCCCTATAGATGAAGGCAACCACGTCCGCATCCTGTTCCAGGGCGCCAGATTCTCTCAAGTCAGAAAGCCGGGGTCTTTTGTCGGTACGCTGTTCGAGCATGCGGTTGAGCTGTGACAGCGCTAATACCGGTAGTTGCAACTCCTTGGCAAGGGCTTTTAAGGCTCGCGATATCTCTGAAATTTCAAGATCTCTGCGTTCGGCACTGGCGCGACCCTGCATCAACTGCAAATAATCGATGATGATCAGGCCAAGGTTTT
>CAMYLH010000525.1 GCA_947259065.1 uncultured Desulfobacterales bacterium | reverse complement strand
AGCGGCCAGAAGATTATTTTTAATGTCGGTTATTCCAATCCTGTAACTTACGACCTGCCGAAGGGGATTACGGCAACGGTAGCAAAAAACAACAACATTAAACTGATTGGAATCGACAAACAAAAAGTCGGTCTTGCCGCGGCAGCCATTCGGCGAATTCGACCGCCTGAACCTTACAAAGGCAAGGGCATCAAATATGCCGAGGAACATATTCGAAGAAAGGCCGGCAAGACCGGAACCAAATAGAATAACGAACGACGAATGACGAATGACTAATTAAGGAATTTTTCCATCTTAAATTTTATGATAGCGAAGCAAAGCGATATCCACAATTCGTCATTCGACATTCGTACTTAGTCATTTGTTGGGGAGAAATATATAATGGGGTCCATGAACATTCGACATCAGGCTCGTCTAAAAAGGAAAAAAAGAATCAGAAAAAAAATCCACGGAACACCCCAGCGACCCAGGCTCAGTGTATTCCGCAGTGCAAGACATATATACGCCCAAATCGTTGATGATACAACCGGACGAACGCTGACTGCAGCATCCACCCTAAATCAGCAGGCAAAAGATGCTCCTAAATTCAAGAACAAGGTTGCAGCGGCAAACTTTATCGGCGAACTAGTTGGCGAGCAAGCACTTAATCAGGGTATCAAGGAAGTTGTATTTGATCGTAATGGATTTTTATATCACGGGCGAGTCAAATCTCTTTCAGAGGGCGCCCGCAAAGCCGGTTTGATTTTTTAACACTGCATGTCGATGTAATCTTTTTCGGCAAGTGAAGGAGGCAGGCTCTTGTTTAAGCAGGATATAGATGAAATTCAATTAATTGACAAAGTGGTTCATATCAATCGCGTGGCCAAGGTCGTCAAGGGTGGTCGCAGATTTAGTTTCAGTGCCATTGTTGTCGTTGGTGATGGGGGTGGTTCGGTCGGCTTTGGTCTCGGTAAAGCTGGAGAAGTGCCGGAAGCCATACGTAAAGGGGTAGAAAAAGCGAAAAAGAGCATGGTCAACGTACCCCTTATTGAGGGTACCATACCATATGAAGTGATAGGGCGATTCGGCGCCGGGAGAGTTTTGCTGAAACCTGCCGCCCAGGGTACCGGCGTGATTGCGGGAGGTGCCGTGCGGGCAGTGCTCGAGGCTGTCGGTGTTCAAAATATTCTAACCAAGTGTCTCGGCTCCCATAATCCCCACAACCTGGTAAAGGCAACTATTGCCGGACTCCAACAGCTTGAAAGCCGCGGCCAGGTTGCCGCCAGACGCGGAATCAGTGTTGAGGATTTGTAGAAAGGATATATTTGATGGCAGCAATGCTGAGAATTACACTTTTAAAAAGTATGATCGGACGACCTGAAAAGCATCGTAAAGTCCTGAGAGGCATGGGACTGAACAAACTCAACAAGACTGTCGAGCTTCAGGATACACCTTCCATTCGAGGGATGATCAATGTCGTGTCGCATTTGGTAAAAGCTGAGGAGAAGACTGATGAAGCTAAATGAATTATCACCGGCGAAAGGATCTCGTAAAGACCCAAAACGCTTAGGGCGGGGTGTGGGATCTGGTACCGGTAAAACCGCCGGCCGAGGGACTAAAGGATTCAACTCTCGTTCCGGTGGCGGGGTCCGACCCGGATATGAAGGCGGTCAGATGCCACTGCACCGCCGCTTGCCCAAGCGCGGGTTTGCCAACATATTCAGAAAAAACATCGCCGTGATTAACATTCGAGATCTAAAGCGATTTGACAAAGGGAGTGTCGTGGATGAGGCAGCGCTGATTCAAGCGGGACTGGTCAGTGGTAAAAGAGATGGGATAAAACTTCTGGGACAAGGTGAAATTGACTATGCCCTGGACATAAAAATAAACAAAATCAGCAAAAGCGCCAGAGAAAAGGTGGAAGCGGCTGGTGGCAAAGTAGAGGTTCTATAATGATCGGCGGCGGGTTTCAAAATATATTTAAAATACCCGAATTAAAAAAGAGAATCATATTCACGCTAGGTCTTCTCATCGTCTATCGCATCGGCGTCCACGTCCCGGTGCCTGGAATCGACAGCGTTGCACTAGCCTCTTTTTTTGCACAGGCCGAAGGTACGATATTCGGAATATTCAATATGTTTTCGGGCGGTGCGTTCGAGAGGCTGTCTGTATTTGCGCTCGGCATCATGCCCTATATCAGCGCATCTATCATTCTACAGCTTCTGACGGTCGTTATTCCCCATCTTGAACAGCTAAAAAAGGAAGGTGAACAGGGACGGAAAAAAATTACCCAGTACACCCGTTACGGTACGGTGGTTTTAAGTATTATCCAGGGTTTCGGTATCAGTGTGGGGTTGGAAAGTATGACCTCTCCAAGCGGTGCCCCGGTCGTATTGATGGCGGGTTGGGGGTTTCGGCTGCTAACCGTCATTACCTTGACGGCAGGCACGGCTTTTATTATGTGGCTCGGCGAGCAGATTACCGAGCGAGGCGTCGGTAACGGTATTTCCCTAATAATTTTTGCCGGTATTGTGACCGGACTACCGGGAGCAATTGTCAACACAGTTCGTCTTCTTTCCACAGGGGAGATGGGAATATTTGCTATCCTAATTCTACTCGTCCTGATGGTCGCAGTCGTCGGATTCATCATATTTGTCGAACAGGGACAGCGTCGTATTCCGGTGCAATATGCCAAAAGGGTGGTCGGTCGCAGAATGTATGGCGGCCAGAGTACCCATCTTCCTTTAAAGATAAATACATCCGGTGTTATTCCGCCGATTTTCGCATCTTCTATTATCATGTTTCCAGCGACCATCGGCAGCTTTGTTAAAGTTGAATGGATCCAAAGTGTTACCGCCGCCATGCGACCGGGTAATGCCGTATACGAGCTATTATTCATCGGGTTTATCTTTTTCTTTTGCTATTTTTATACCGCTGTTACCTTTAATCCTGTCGACGTCGCCGACAATATGAAGAAAGCCGGCGGGTATATCCCCGGGATTCGTCCCGGCAAGCGTACAGCGGATTATATTGACAAAGTGTTGACCCGTATAACTCTCGGCGGTGCTATCTATGTTTCGAC
>CAMYLH010000524.1 GCA_947259065.1 uncultured Desulfobacterales bacterium | reverse complement strand
ACAACGCACAAAGATCTCTCTGAGCGGTGTCAGCAGGTGCGTTGGAATCGTCGGCGCCGCCACGCCTTGGGGTGGCGGTGGTTGGCGTATCGCCTGGCGCACGCTGTTACGCGAGACCTTCAGCAGTCGGGCGATCTTGCGGACCGGGGTGCCCTTGGCTTTCAGGGCCAGAATCGCTTCTCGAATCTCCGGGGCTATCATGATGGGGCGTCCTCGTCAGTGTCGCGTCCAAATCCTGAAAAAGGGTTTTCATCTCCACCCAGGCCTGCTGTAGCGGCCCCGCTTCCAGGCCCGCAAAGACCAACGGCAGCTGCTTGTGCAGTCCACGCAGACGCTGAGTGAGGCGTTTTAACTCCGCCAGCCAAGCCCCTTCCGGTCCCGCGCGCAACGCGCTGGCCGCCTGGTCCCGGGTCTGCGCCTGCAGGGCCTGGCAGAACAGGCGGGGTTGGGCCAGCATGCGTTCGCGTTTCAGGTGGTTGGCCTTCTGGTAGTGTTGGTACCAGGTGTGCAACTCACGGGTGGAGAGCGGGTCGCGCTGCAGGGCGGTAAGCAGCGTCTGAGCATGGTCGCTGTTGGCGCGCGCCAACGGGGCCAGTACCCGGGTGGCCGCCCAGGTGGAAAGCTCACCCTGGCAGATGGCGACGAACAACGCCTCGGGCAACTCCTGCACCAGGCTCAGACGCCGGTTGACCCAGCTCACATCCCGACCGGTTTGCCGGGCCACCGCCCGCTGGGAAAGTTCAAATCGCGTCATCAGTTCCCGAATGACGGCGCCTTCTTCGATCGCCTCCCAGGTGCGTCCTTGAACGCGCACCAGAACGATCAGCAGAGCTTGATCGAGGGGGCAGTCCCACAACTCCACCCAGGCGGTATCCCGTGCCAGGCGGCGCAGCGCCTCGATGCGCAGATAGCCATCGATCAGCACCCACCGGTCCGGTTCGGCCACCGCCACCACCGGGACCAATTGCCCGTCTTGCTCGATCGAGCGGGCCAGGCGCTCGACCATCCGGGGTTGTTGCAGCCGCAGGGGCGCAAAGCGCAGATCCAGGCGGTGCAGATCCGATTCCAGGGTTTGGGTGTCAAAGCGCTTCATGCCTGAAACCCTACTCGCCCTCAGGCCCTATGGCGATGAAGTCCTCATTGGCAAGATGACACTAAAACGACCTTAACCTCACGATACTAAAGCGATTTTCACCAGGCACGCGTTCTCATTGGCAAGATCGCCAGCCGTGACAGGAATCATGCGGTAAGTGCCTGTATCAAAGGGCAATTGAAGGCTTGACGCGTCCTCATTGGCAAGATCGGGCGCGGGCGGCGGCGGCGCTTTCAGCCGTCTGGCCCGATCACGTTCACGCTGTTTAGCCCGATTGCGGATAACCGAGTGAGGGTGTTTATGGCGATACGCTCGCCAATAGCCGGGATGCCGGCAGCGCCACTGCCGGTTGGCCTGAACATCGTTGTCCCGGTAATCCGGGTCGGCGGCTCGCCGGGCCTTCTGCCAGCGGCGCTTGCGTTCCCGTTGGCATTCAGCGGCAGAACAGAACCTCTGCCCGGGGGATTGAGGGCGGGGATGAAAGAGTTTGCGACAGCCGGCACAACGCCTCTTTTCCATACCAAGCCTCTCTTCGTTTGAAATCGATGCCGAGAGTCTTGGCCGAGCGGCCTATATCAGCAAATGAGAGGGGACCCCTGCGAGGGTGGGTGAAAGCCGGATCCAAACCCAGATATTCATAGGTATCGCTCAGTGTTTGATCCCAGTTTTTCCTGATTTGATCTTCATACACGATTACACGAAATCGATCCGACGGAACATGCTTCATCCACACCTTCAGATACTTTGCATATAACCCATACTCCAGGATACGCAATCTCGGGTGCTCCTTGATAACATTCGTTAGTCCCAGAAAAGGCGATAGTTTCCCCTTCTTCAGCCAGTGCGAATAAGCGGAAATTGCTCTACGAACAGGATCTCGCAAAATAACAATAAACTTCCTTTCTGGGAACTTCTGTGTTATCAACTCTGGAATTGTCGGCAGCGATTCGTCAATTACAATTTGACTCGATTGGTTATACCAGTAGGGTGCTCGGTCATAAAAATACGTTGTGGATGCTTCACCAATAACCTTGTCGGGATCCAGCCCTTTGAAATGGTTGTAATACCAGTCATCTCCTTTCGAATAAAGCTCTGATGATCCAAAGTAGTGAATTTCTTTCTGGGAAGGTAGCGAGGTACCCGGATGCTTATCCAGCATATTCCATAGCCAGCTGGTGGCGGACTTTTGCGCGCCAATAATAAAAAATTCCGGTGCATTCCTTTCTAACGGTGTCAACGAGTCCATCTCCTACAAATAACACTTCTCATAGTGCTTCATGCTATGTTCTTAACACGCTGGGTAATAGCGGTCGGGTCACACATTACTTAAGGGTCCACTCATATATAACTTCGTTATCTGAGTGTAACAAAGGGACATTTGCTGCCCTGCTGTAACGTACTACCTCATGGGGCTACTAGCCCCCATCAACCGATTAATACAGGCGCTTCAGGGTATTATGCAGGTTAGATCGTTGACTCAGTTAATGTTCATTTGTAACCTTATGGCGTGCTTAAAGGTTACAAAGGGACATTATGAGAAGCACGGTGTATCACGCAGATGACCTGGAGCGGTTCTTGATGAGAAACGTCGTGGCTACCATGCTGGAGATACAAGACTTTCTCGGCACACCGGTGTACAAAACCGTGTTGCGAAAGCTGAAACAGCTCTCATATCGATCGAGCTACTCTCACGGCGGTAGCTACTACACGCTGGAAAAGATCGCTCAATTTGACCATCGAGGTCTATGGTCGTACAACAATGTGCGCTTCTTCTCAGAACACGGCACATTGATGTCGACGCTACAGCATTTCGTGGACGAGTCTCATAGCGGATATTTCGCAGATGAGCTCAGGCAGTCGCTTGGTGTCAGCGTCAAGGAATCGCTCTTGAGACTCGTTGGCAATGGCCAGGTTTCACGAGAAAAAGTGGCCAATCGATACCTTTATTGCGCTGCGAAGTCCGCGCCCCGTAAGCAGCAGCTTCTGTCGCGCAACCTCATGGATCTGGCGGAGCACGAATTGTCTGACGAGGCGAAAGCCGCGATCATCATTTTCCTGAGTATACTTGACGAGAAACAAAGGCGTCTGTACGCAGGAGTCGAAGCTATCAAGTATGGCCTCGGTGGCGATAAATGGATCGCGGGTCTGCTGGGCATGCATCCCCAGACTGTCGCCCGGGGGCGTCGTGAACTCCTGGCAGGCGACGTCGAGGTTGATCGGGCGCGCAAGGCAGGAGGCGGTCGCAAGCCGGTGGAAAAAAAACACCGGAGGTCATCGCCAGGATCGAAGCACTGATGGAACACGAGACAGCTGGGGATCCGATGACTGGCCTGAAGTGGACACGACGTACCACCGAGAAAATCGCACGCGAGCTAGCGAATCTTGGCGGCATCGAGGTCAGTGCGAACACCGTCGGGCGAATCCTCAAAGAGCTTGGTTATTCCCTGCGCGTAAATCACAAGAAAATATCGTCGGGCACCGGCCCGGACCGTGATGCGCAGTTCAAGCAAATATCCGCTATTCGTCATTGTTTCTCCGCACGGGGGCTGCCGGTGATCAGTGTAGACACAAAAAAGAAAGAGCTGGTGGGCAATTTCAAAAACCCCGGAGTGGCATGGAACAAACAAGCGGTCGCGGTGAAAGATCATGACTTCCGCTCCCAAGGGCTTGGTCTCGCGGTTCCTTACGGCATCTATGACATCCAGGCCAACCGGGGATCGGTCTTTGTCGGTGCGTCGCATGACACGCCGCAATTCGCTGTCTCGTCCATCGAAAAATGGTGGCGATACGATGGTCACCGTCGTTATACCAAAGCGAAGGAACTGCTCATTCTGGCGGACTGCGGCGGCAGCAACGGCTATCGTTGCCGAGCATGGAAGCA
>CAMYLH010000523.1 GCA_947259065.1 uncultured Desulfobacterales bacterium | reverse complement strand
AATGGGGGGTCCAACTGGCAACCCTTGCCTACCCAGAAGGATGGAACATATCATCCATAAACTGGCTTCACTAATTATAAAGGATGACGCCAGCATTAACCCTTGCTGCCGGGAAAACGGCTGGCATCTTCCACCGGATTGCCTTCCATATAACGCAAAATTGTTCCCTGGTCATACACATGTTTAAATGCCGTCACCACCTCCGGATCGAACTGAGTACCCGCACCTTCGTAGATAACCTTAAGAATAAGTTCTTCTTCCATCCGTTTGCGATAAGCACGATCCGATGCCATCGCATCATAAACATCGGCAACCGAAAGGATCCGAGCCAGAAATGGGATTTGCTCACCCTTTAAACCATCCGGGTATCCGGTGCCGTCAAAACGTTCATGATGGCAGTGAATAATTTGCCGTTCTTTTTCCCACATACCCAAGTGCTCCAAAATATTGGCACCGATGGCCGGATGCTCCTTTATTTTCTTAAATTCCTGAGCGGTAAGCCGATCGGGTTTTAGCAGGATATCATCTCGGATTCCAATTTTACCAATATCGTGAAGGTGGCCGGCAAAATTCAAAATGTCCAATTCTTCACCAGTGCATCCCAGCTGTTTGCCTAGTATCAGCGAAATTCCCGTCACGCGACTTGAGTGCTGACGGGTATAAAGATCTCTCACCTCAACTGCATTCACAAATGCATACAGCGTTGCAAACAGATTCTCGTAAATATTTTCATATAGTGCTAGATTCTCAATGGAATGCGTCGCACTCTGAGCCATAAACGAAAGATAATATAAGTCCTTTTCGCTAAATCGGACCGCACCCTGGCGGATGATAGCAGTCAAAACACCGAATACTTTCTCACGGATTTTCAAGGGCACGATCATTATAGATAGCAGTTTCTTGGGGAGTCCGCGGACACCATTATTTTCCGAAATCAGGAGCGGTATCTCGTCGAATGCGACCTCCATAATCAGGCGGCAAAGACATGATGAGTAATCGACCGGTTGCTCACCAATGGCATTTTGAGGCAACGACAGGCATGGTTCCGGATCATTTTCTTCCTTTTCATCCTCTCTGATTGCTGCTGAAGCAACCATAAAAGGCTGGCCGACGGATTCGTTGATCACATGGAACATGCAGCGATCCGCATGGCTGATCTCAAGCGCCAAATCCACAGCGCGCTTAAAAACATCAGTGGTTGAGACAGTGGCGGTAAAACTGCCCATTATTTTGTTTAAAATGTTCAGTTCATCCACCTTAAACAGCAATTCGTGGTTGAGCTTTTCGAGGCGTTCCTTGCTTTTAACTTCCTCTTTTAAGAGCACATTTTCTACGAAAAGCCCGCGCTGATGCATCACCCGAAGCATGCATAGCTCCATCTGCCTGAGATTGACCGGTTTGATTAAAAAATCGACAACACCGTTTTTCAAGGTCTGAATAGTGTTTTCCAGGGATGGATAGCCGGTCATGACGATAACCGGCATGGTTGTATCGCGCATTCTGATATTTTCAGCCAGTTCAAGCCCGTCCATTTCAGGCATGTTGATGTCGGTGAAACAGCAGTCCACACTTTCATTCTCAAATATTTTCAGGGCTTCAACACCATTACAGGCGGTGAATGTCTGATAACCTTGTCGCGAAAAATATTGACTGGCAACATCCAATATACTCTCTTCATCATCCACAAAGAGAATGGTTTCTTTTTTTGATTCATTCATGCGATAAGTCCGAGAAATGTCGGTTAAGTTTCAACTTTGGGCATACCTGCAAATTATTATATCGACGGATTGCTTGAAAACTTAAGCAGGGCAACAAAAAATATTGTTAAAAATGATCCGGCATCGAGATTGATTTTCATCAAAGAACCTGGCCATCCGAGTTCAGCCCAACCGATATCGACTATATGTTACCGATAAGCAGACAGCTTTACATCAGCTTGCAGGGCTCAAACTTTTGTGGTCAGAAAAGAAACCGACCGGGAACTCGAGATTGGCTTTCAATAACCCCTTTATTGACTGCCTCGAAAAGAACTTGACGGCAACGACAAAAAATCTGTATTGGATGCACATTTGTTTTTATGGAATCGGGTATTAGAAAGCAGCCAACGGCAAAATCAAGAGATTTTCAAATGTCGCGAAAAAATGATGGGCCCTTGCGCGTGTGCCTATTAAGCTACCGCAGCAACCCCCACTGTGGCGGTCAGGGGGTTTATCTGAAAAATTTAAGCCGGGCACTCAAGGACCTGGGCCATATTGTCGAGGTAATATCAGGTCCCCCCGATCCGCAGTTGGACGCTGATATACCCGTGTATCAGCTACCCTGCCTTGATCTCTACAATCCCGAGGATCCATTCAGAATCCCTGCCCCTCGGGAACTCCTGGATCCGATCAATCTCATTGAATGGATCGGGGTCTCGACCATGGGTTTTCCGGAGCCTTTTACTTTCGGACTCAGGGCATATCTATTTATGAGATCCAGGTTGAACAGATTTGATGTCGTTCATGACAACCAAAGCCTCTCTTACGGCATATGGGCCATAAATAAGCTGGTGCCAACCATTGCCACCATCCATCACCCCGTCACGGTGGACCGTAAAATCGCCATCCAGTCGGTTTTCTCTCCATGGGAGAAAATGAAACAGTGGCGATGGTATTCCTTTATTGGCATGCAAAAGCGGGTGTCCAAGTCACTTCCCCGCATCATTACCGTTTCAAAATCGGCCAAAGAAGATATTAGCCGGGATTTTAATCTACCGCTGGAACAGTTTAGCATCGTACCCAACGGCATCAACACCAACATTTTCTATCCTATCTCAGATATCGAAAGAGAAAAAAACCGGGTTATCGTAACCAACAGCGCCGATACACCGCTGAAAGGGCTTTTTTTTCTGTTTCAGGCCGTGGCCGAGCTGGCGCAAATTCAGAATATCCACGTTACCGTCGTTGGAGAACCAAAAAAAGACGGTGACATTGTAAAATTGGTTAGAGAGCTGGGCATCGGTCACCGTATCAATTTCACCGGCAGGATTGACGATCACGAATTTGTCCGACAATATGCCAGGGCTA